>JAUVJV010000036.1 GCA_030592245.1 Candidatus Eiseniibacteriota bacterium | reverse complement strand
CTCGATCCGGCTCTCGAACCCCTCCCATTCCGAGCAGGACTGGGTAGATCTATTGTCGAGTATGTGGAACCATTCCTCGATGTCAAAGGTCAGCACATTCATCAGAAAAACTTCTTACCTTTCGCAAGAAACTCCTGCACATCTTGACGGGTGGGAAATGAGAAGTAGGTCTGCTGACTATCGTCGTTCTCGATGAGGTCGTACCCGCCTCGCTCGGTCAAGTTGACCGCCTCGAGCAAGGCATCCATTCCCAGCTTCTTGGTCTCTCGTATCAGCTGATCAAGACTGCGATTCTCTACGCCGATCCTCTTCTGGACCAGAATGGGCCCGCTGTCGATGCCCTCATCGATGAAGAAGACCGAAACGCCGGTCACCTGTTCATCGTTCTTCAGGACCCAGAATGTGGGCATTAGGCCCCGGTACTTGGGCAGGAGCGCGGTGTGGACATTCAAACAGCCCCTGGCCGGAAGATCCATGAGGGACTTCTTGAAGAGGGTGTTTGCCTGGATGGAGATGATGAGGTCAGGTGAGTAACGCCGGATAATCTCAAGACTGGCGCGGGAGTTGATACTCTTCTTAAGTTCAATGATCGGGACCCGGTGCTTTCTAAGAGCATGCACAACGCTGCGGGAAGGCAGGATCTTCCCGGCAAGAAACCCGGCAGCGGAGCGCAGAAAAAAACGGAGGCCGAAGACACAGTAGGTTCTCTTCACTTTCTCGAAGGTGGTTTCTTTCCTGCCGAACGGAGATGCCGTGAGCAGCACGCAGCCCACTATACCTGAGTGGCCGGGCAGATTCCGGATGAAGTAGTCGATGTTCTCAGCAAGGTAGAACGGGCTGTCCTGCGTGACCAGGATTATCCTCATGGCCTCTCAGCACCCCCGCCGGCTTTCTGGCCCTGAACCGCTCTGTAAACCTCAATCGTAGAGGTCAGCATCCTGTCCATGGTGAAATATTCCGTCGCCCTCCTGAAGCCGTTGTCTCCCAGCCTCCCGGCCAGGCCGCGATCGGAGCAAATCCTGACGATCGCGCCGGCGAGAGCACGCGCATCCTCGGGCGGCACGACCAGTCCTGTCTCTCCGTCGAGGTTCGCCCAGGTTACACCGGATCCTTCTATGGCGGTCGACACGACCGGCTTCCTAAACAGCATTGCCTCCAGCTGCACGATCCCGAAGCCTTCGTTCCGGGAAATCGAGCTCAGACAGTAGACATCACTGGCCTCGTAGTATGAGCCTACGTCGTCATAGTCGACCGGGCCAAGCAGGTGCACCTTTCCACCGAGACCCTGCGCTGCGATCTGCCGTGACAGCTCGGTCCGGAGGGGCCCGGAGCCGGCAATCAGGATCACGAAATCATCATCAAGATATTTGGCTGCGTCAATCAAATACCGGTACCCCTTGTAGGGAGTCAGCCTGCCGATGCTGAAGACAATATGCTTGCCTGCGAACCGTTCCCTTATACCGGCGACTATCCCGGGACTGGCTCTCAGCCGGGCCTTGTCGACTCCGATGGGCACCACATAGCATTTGTCCCTGTGGTCCGCCAGGTAGGGAGACCCCTCAATGTAGTTCGGCGAGGTCACTATGATCGCATCCGCCCGCCTGAGCATCCAGGCCTGGAGGGGACGATAGAACTTAAGCATGAACTTCTGCCTGATGATGTCGTTATGCCAGTGGAGGACCACCTTCGATCGGGGTCTGGCCAGCAGGAGGGCCATGCTGGCTACCGGGTTGGGCAAGTGCATGTGGATGATGTCGTAGTGCTCATGGATTTCCCTGAACTTCCGGAGTATCTGAGGCGTGATCGATACCGACAGGAATACCCCATGGGATGCGGTCCGGATGATCCGGTAATCCCCTGCGTCCTCCTCGACATACTGCCTCGCTGTGTTTGAGCACAGCACATCACAGTGGATGCCGCGGCTGTTCAGGCCCACGGTAACATCATACATGACCTTCTCGATGCCACCGATGTAAGGCGGGTAGAACTTGCCGAATTGGAGCACTCTCATGTCTATGAATTAACACAAAAGCGTGCGGAAATCACATCATTTCGGGAAGTGCCTGGCCGCAGAGCGCACCGGTCCCGGCAGGCATCTCCGCGAGCCGGCCGGGTAGGCCCGCGTGTTTAGATCTTCCTGCAAAGCAGCAGGCCGGAGCCGATAGGGATTATCATGGTATCAACTCTCCGGTCCCTCATGGTCTTTCTCACCATTTTGCCTAGCGCTGTCTGATGGCTGGTGATATTGTCCGCAACCAGCAGGCCCCCCTTTACCAGATTTGGAACCACCACCTCGAAACACTCCTGGTAGTGGCTCTTCTCTGCGTCGAGGAAGCAGAATCCGACTTCTCTGTACCTGCCGAGATGCTTGCGGGCATCCCCCTTGACCTGCCCGACGATATCGTTGATGCCGGCGGACCTGAAGGTTTCGGCAGCCAGAGTGAACTTAAGGTCGTCGATCTCGAAGGTGCTGAGCTCTCTTCCGGTCGCCCGGCAGGCAAGTGAGAGCCACATTCCTGAATAGCCACCGCTTGTCCCGATCTCGAGTACCGCCCCCTCCGGAGCTGAGGCCGCCATCATCGCCAGGAACTTGCCCGTCGCCGGCGGGACCTGCCGGAGCCGGTCGAATTGCCTGATCCGGGTCCTCCTGTGCTCCGCATCGAGCCGCTCGAGGTACTGCATTCTCTTCCTGATCCTTACCGGGATATCATGAAACACAGATGGTTACCTCCTTGGAGGGTTACCCCAATCCACCGGCCCCGCAGTGAATCTGTACTGCAGCCCTCGGCTCCGCGCTCTCCGGGCGCAGCCTCAGGATCGAACAGGACCTCAGGAATGAGCGCATGCAGCTTCCCGAAGGGAAACCACATGCGCTCGGTTTATCAGCAGTCTCTTCAGTCGATTCGCTTGAACATCTCACCCTTGGTGCCGCACACCGGGCAGGTATCGGGCGCCTGCTTCCCTACGGTATGGCCGCACACCGGGCAAACGAAGTAGGCATAGTCTTCCTTGCCGGCCGTCTCAAGACCTTCAAGCATTTCCCGATACAGCTTCCCGTGGGTCTTCTCCACTTCGAGCGCGAAATTGAAACTACGCTCGGCAGCCGTGTGACCTTCGGCCTGAGCCCCCTGGAGCATCTCCGGGTACATCGACGTGTACTCGTGGGTTTCACCCTTGATCGCATCCTTGATATTATCCGGCGTACCACCGATCGCCTCGAGCGCCCTCAAGTGACTGTGGGCATGAACCGTCTCGGCAGCCGCGGCTGCACGGAAAAGCCGCGCGGCCTGGGGATACCCATCGGCGTCAGCCTTCTCTGCATATGCGAGGTACTTGCGGTTTGCCTGTGACTCTCCTGAAAAAGCCGCCCTCAGATTCTCTTCTGCACTTGCCATTTGTTAACATCCTCCTTTCAATCGATTCTGAAATCGCCAGCAAAAGATTATGTCCACTTCCCACTGCCAAAGCAACCTTAGTTTATGATGCGGATCTCGGGTGAAAGAATCGCGGAAGCTCGCAGAGCTAGGGGCGGACCCTTATCCCAGAGGGCTTGCCTGACTCCACGGCGCCCTCCACCTCACCCACCACCGCGGCGCCCTCGACTCCCTTTTCCTTGAGCAGAGCCAGCAGTTCTTCGGTCCTTTCCCTCGGAACAGATATGAGCAGGCCGCCGGAGGTCTGCGCGTCATTGAGGAGCACCCGCAAGACCTCTGGCACGCCCCCTTCATACTCAACGACGGGGGCGGTGTATTCCCTGTTGTTCAAGGTACCCCCGGGAGTCACACCCGAGGTGGCCAGTTCCAGCGCCCCGGGGAGCAGGGGTACCTGGGCGGCATTCACCAGGGCCGAGGTGCCGGAGGCGTTCATCATCTCACGAAGATGCCCGAGCAGGCCGAAGCCCGTGACATCGGTACATGCACTCACGCCGACTTCCTGCATGGCCTCGGCGGCATCGCGGTTAAGCGCAGCCATCACATCGACCAGTTTTGTGACCTGGTCCTCATTCAGGAGGCCCCGCTTGAGAGCCGTCGAGAGTATGCCGGTGCCAATGGGCTTGGTCAAGATCAGGGCGTCACCGGGCCTCGCGCTTCGGTTGGTCACGATCCGCTCCGGGTCTGCAAGCCCGCTCACCACAAGCCCGAACTTGGGCTCATTGTCATCCACCGTGTGGCCGCCTACTATCGTGATTCCCGCCTCATCGGTCTTGGAAAGAGCTCCACTGAGGATCTCCGTCAGGACCTCCACCGGCAGGCGGTTGCTCGGAAAGCCCACCACGCTCAGCGCGAAGATCGGCCGCGCACCCATTGCGTATATGTCGCTCAGGGAGTTTGCCGCCGCGATTGCCCCGAACTGAAACGGATCATCGACGACCGGAGTGAAGAAATCCACGGTCTGAACAATAGCGGTCTTGTCATCCACACGATAGACCGCGGCATCATCGGCGGTGTCGGCACCCACCAGTACATTGGCATCCAGGGGCTTCGGCAACTTCTCCAGCACCTTCTCCAGAACCTGGGGCCTCAGCTTGCACGCACAGCCAAGGCCGTGGGTGAACTGGGTGAGCTTTATCTTCTCGCGGCCGGACTCATCGCCGGCCTGCGGCTCGCCGGACCTGAGACGCCTTACGACCGCGATGAGATCTTGCGCCGCCTTGTCGATCTCCGCTTTCGTGGTTGACCTGCCGACTGAAAGCCGGACCGTCCCCATCGCATATTCCAGAGGCACGTCCATGGCCTCGAGTACGCTCGAGATATCCACGTCGCCGCTGTGGCATGCCGCGCCGGCCGAAGCGGCAACACCCGGCAACTCGGAAAGGATGGTATTTGCCTCGAGTCCCCGGAAACTCAGGCTCGAGGTATTGGGCAGGCGTTTCTCGGGATGTCCGTTGATCCTCAAGTCGGGCAGTTCAGCCTTAAGCTCCTCCTCCAGACGATCCCGCATTTCCTTCATGTGCCGTGCCTGGGCATCGAGCTCCTGAGATATGATCTCACACGCCTTGCCAAGGCCCACTATTTCGATCACGTTCTCGGTTCCGGCCCGGCGCTTCATCTCGTGATCGGCACCGTGGATGAGCCTGGCCACCCGTACGCCGCTCCGGATGTAGAGCGCACCGACACCCTTGGGTGCGTACAGCTTGTGTCCGGCAATCGAAAGAAGGTCGACCCCCAGATCGTCGACCATGACGGGTATCTTGCCTACCGACTGTGCACAATCCGTGTGCATGATCACATCATGGGCCCTGGCGATGGCAGCGATCTCGGGGATAGGTTCCACGGTTCCGACTTCGTTGTTGGCATGCATGATCGATATCAAGACCGTTTGAGGCGTGATCGCTTCCTCGAGGAGGCGGGGATCAACCGCTCCATGCTCATCTACGGGAAGGTATGTGATCCTGCTGCCCTGCTCTTCCAGATACCGGCAGACCTCGGTTATGGCAGGATGCTCGACGGCGGATGTTATTATGTGGTTGCCTTTGTGCCTGTAGGCCTGGGCCACACCCTTTATGGCATGGTTATTGGACTCCGACCCGCCACCGGTGAAGACCACCTCGTACACCTCGCACCCCAGCAGGCCGGCAACTTGCCTGCGCGCCTCTTCCACGGCCTTTTTGGCGGCCACCCCGTAAGCGTGCCCGCTTGACGGATTCCCGAAGTGATCCGTGAGATAGGGGAGCATCGCCTCCACGACACGCGGGTCGATCGGTGTTGTGGCATTGTAATCCAGGTATATGGCCTTCATGGTCCCCTCCGGACTGTGCGATGGCACCTGGATTCTAACCCCTCGCCTGCCGGTTCGCAACCACTCAGGGCTGGCTGCCAATGGCGCTCGGCCACAAGACATTGAGACAACGGATTGACACGGCCAGTACAGGCTCCTATTCTGTTGCTTGCGTGAACTCATGTTGCTCGCGTGAGTGTTGCTTGCGCGGAGTCCTTCAGGACGGGATGGATCATGAGAACATGGCACCTGGATTCATCGGCACCGTGATCTGTCACAACGCAGACGACGGAGGTGGTACAGTCATTGGATAAACCTGCCCGGATCATCAAGATCTATAGGTCCGCCTATCCGGACCCCCTGAAACTCAGGAAGGGAGACCGTGTCACGGTGGAGGCGCGTGAGTGCGAGTGGCCGGGGTGGCTGTGGGCCACGGACAGCTCCGGCAGGGCCGGATGGATTCCTGAGGCCTGGTTAAGCGTCAGTGGTACTGCAGGCGAGCTGCTCCGCAACTGCGATGCCACGGAACTCGATGCCGAGGCCGGAGACACGGTGGAGATTCTGGAGCGGGAAAGCGGCTGGGTGCGCTGCAGGAAGAAGGATGGCGCTGTGGGATGGCTTCCTGAGAATGTGCTAAAGATTGGGTAAACGGGGACAGACATCTATTTCCGGTATCGGAAATAGGTGTCTGTCCCCCATTTTTCAATCCACCAGCTGCCACTCGCCCGTCGAGTCCTCTTTCGTCTCAAGATCGTATCTTCCGGGACGGGCTCTTAAGACCTCGCGCAGCCAGGGTTCGGGATAACCCTTATCCTGCGGCCGACCATCCTCATCCTTCACGTATCCATCATTGTACTTGGTGATGAGATGGCCCGCCAGGTCCTGCCAGCGTGACATCACCATCTCGGCCCGGGAGATCGAGTAGTCGGTGAGATATCGCCGCATCAGGTCGGGGTCTTCTTTGCGAAGGTCAAGGGCTGTCCGGTCCACCGACGGCTGAAGGTCGATGAAGTTACTTTCAAGCTCCTGCTGCACCGCGAGGATCTCGGGCGCCATGAATGAATACTTGAGACACGCGTAATTGGCCACCAGGTTAAATACCCACCAGGCGGAGTCCCAGGAGAACTCCTGGAGGCTCCCCTCCGTGTAGGATCCCGGAAGGCTGTCCACGCAGCAATAGAGGGGCATGTAACAGGTAGTATAGGTATCGTCCAGCCCGTACCAGAAGACACCGCCGACGGCATCCGGAAGCCAGGAGCGCGACTGGCTGACCATGGAGAAGCCCGTCTGCTGGGTGGATATCGGACGCTCCCAGGCGTATCCCACACTGTCCACCGACCATCCGATCGGCCGCCACCGGTTGGGGCAGCCATAAGGCCCCGCGTCAACACCCACTGTCATATCGTAAGGCGTACCCTCGTAGTGATCCCGCATCAGGGCGAACACCTCACCGAGCGAGACCTTCCCGTCCGGCTTGACCCAGAGCGGATAGGGCCCGGACCCTTCGACGCCCCGGTGGTAGTCGGGCGAGAGATCACTTGACGGGGCAAGCCTCTTTAAGATGCTCCAGACGCGCGTGTCGCAATAGCGCCTGTTCTCGGGCGTGGTCGGGCAATAAGCTTCACTGAAAAGGAAGGGTTCACCGGAGGAAGGATCATAGTATCCGCTGTCCACGGCAAATGAAATCACATTCGTCGAATACAGGCAGTTGTCAGGATCATCCAGCGGGAACTCCCCGATACGCGCCTTGTTGGCATGGCATGCCACGTAGCCATCGGGCACTCTTCTCGCCACCCATATAGCACCTTCACCACCCTCCCCGGGGCCTATCATTTCGAGGATCCAGACTTCGCGGGGATCGGCGATTGAGAAGCTCTCTCCGGTGGACCGGTACCCGTATTCCTGCACCAGGCCGGTGATCACCTCGATGGCCTCGCGGGCCGTCTTCGCACGCTTGAGCGCCAGCCACATCAGATCCCAGTAATGAAGCAGCCCCTGAGGATTCTGAAGCTCCTTGCGGCCGTCGAAGGTGCTCTCCCCGATCGCCAGCTGGTACTCATTCATGAGATGCACCACCGCGTATGTGTGCGGTACCTGCGCTATCTTGCCGCGCACATTGCCGGACCAGTCCTGTATCTCGAGAGAGTCTCCGGCCTCGAAGTCCGCGGCCGGTTCTGCCTCCAGGTGGGGATGGAACTCCCCGTCACAGCTGTAGGTGATCATTGTCGCGCCGTCATCGGACGCACCCGCAGAGACAAGGATGCTGGTGCAGGCTGCCGGGGCGGACGCAATCAGAAGCACAAGCAAGCAGCCCAGGGCAGGCGTACGCAGAGGCATGTGACTCATCGATCTACTCCCCCTTGATAGTGATCCATCTCCTTCTGGATCATACGGTCACCGGCTCACTTTGGTCTTCTTGAACACGTAGCCGCCGTACACGGGGCCCCAGACCTGGTTGCCCTCGCTGTCGAAGCCGCGGTCCCATGACTCGATCCGGTTGCTGGTGACCTTTATCTCCGATGTCGCATATGCCGCGCCCCGGAGCTCGCTGAGGCATCCGACTCCCACGGTACCACCCTCGAAGCCGGTCCCGGCAGTCCTCTTTAAGATGATGGCGCATCCCGGCTTGATCGCAAGATCGTCGGGCGTGAGCTCACCAAGTTGGTCGGACTCCTTCCATGCGCCCACGAATCGCACCGGATCGGGTATGGTGTAAACATCGCTCCTTATGGAGCCGTCGGCCTGCCTGCTCAGCCTGTAGACTCTCTGCCCATATGGTTCGTCAAGATGCGTGGCGAGTGCCTGCTCCACATAGAGCCAGTAGCTGTCTTCCAGATGTCTCCAGATGGGATGCATCTCGAGCCTGATGTCGAAGTAATTCGTATCGGCCTCGGCCTGCTCCGCGCTGGAGAAAGACCCTGTCATCCATGTGGCCAGTATTCCCATGGCGCCCTCCGTAGGCCTGAAGGGCAGAAGGCCACGGCCCGGTGTGGATGCGGCAAGCACTCGGAAATCCCAGGGCTCGAGCGCAAAGGATGTTAGCTCGTCCAGCGTCACCGCCTCACCGTCAAGGACATTCCGGTAGCCGCCATGATGGGCATCGCCTTCAAGCGTTACAATCTGCTCCTGCCGGGACAGGTTCAGGATCACAAAAACCCTATCCCCTTCCTTTTCCCTTAAGAAAGCGAACACACCCGCATCATTCGTAGTATGTAGCCAGGTTACACTGCCACCCATGTCCCCGTTCCAGAGGGCGCGGTTCTCCTTCTTGAGGTCAAGCAGCCTGGCATAGAAATCCGCCAGCACGTGTTCACGCCACCTGATCTCGTCTTTCTCGAAGAACTCGAGCCGGTGGCTCAAGCCCGCCTCCTGGCCGCTGTATACGAGGGGCATCCCGGGCAAGGTCGCGGCGAGTACCGCCATCGTGACGGCGCCGTCACCCATGCGCTCATACACCGTTCCATTCCAGGAGTTCTCGTCGTGGTTGGAGGTAAAATTCATCCTGTATGCGCTTCCCGGGTAGCGCCGGGCATCTTCGGCAAGATATGCTCCGATGCCGCTCGCAGGAGCCATGCCCTTGGCGATCTTAGTCATCAGGTGGTGAAGACCCCAGGCATAGGTCATGTCGAAGGCGAAGTCATGGGCTTCCGGAGATTCCCACTCGGCGAGCATGAACACCGGCTTCACCTCATTGAGCTCGACCCGCAGATAGTTCCAGAACTCAAGCGGCACCATGCCCGCGACATCACACCTGAACCCATCTATGCCCACATCCTCCACCCAGAAACGCATCGCGTCCGCCATATAGTACCAGAGCCCGGGGGCATTGAAATTGAGGTCGATCACGTCGCTCCAGTCGGCGACCGGGGGCACGAACCTGCCATGCACGTCCCTGATGTACCAGTCGGGATTGGTGCGCGTGAGATCATTGTCCCATGCGGAATGGTTCGCGACCCAGTCGATCAGCACATACATGCCCATGTCGTGAATCCTCTCCACGAGCGCCCTGAACTCATCCAGTGTCCCGAACTCGGGATTCACGCCATAGTAGTCCTTGACCGAATAGTAGCTGCCCAGCGTGCCTTTTCGTTGCTCCTCGCCGATGGGGTGAACGGGCATGAACCAGAGAATGTCGACGCCCATCTCCTTCAGCCTCGGCAGATGCTTCTCGAACTCCGCGAATGTCCCCCCGGGAGAGTACTGCCTGACATTGACCTCGTAGATGCTGGCATTATGGCTCCAGAGAGGATGAACCACCGGCTGAGGGTCAAACTGGGGAAAGTCGAGCGGAGCTGCCTGTTCGACCTGAACCTGCTGGCGGGGCTGGCAGGAAAGGACAAGCGCCAGCGCGAGTGCCAGCCAGATGACTCGCTCCAAGCGCCACGATGCACTGCGTTTTCTCAAAAAGACGTCCATGCTCACCCTCCAGGCATCAGGATTCACCGAGGTGGCCGGCCCGCAGGCAGGCCGCGGCCCGGATATGACTATGGCACAAGTGCCTCTCTATGCCTTCAGTACCTTCTCGATTCGCTCCAGAGCCCAGTCGATCTCCTCGCGGGAGATGACGAGCGGCGGCGCGAACCTTATGACCTGGTGATGCGTCTCCTTGGCGAGGATCCCGAGGTCCATCATCTGCTCACAGAAAGGCCGCGCGGTACCAGAGCTCTCCTTTATCTCCACACCTATCAGGAGGCCCTTGCCGCGGATCTCCTTAACATGGGGAGAGGCCATCTCTGCGAGCTTCCCCATGAAGTAGGCTCCGTGCTCCGCCGACCTGGCAGGCAGGTCCTCCTCAACAATCACCTCGAGCGCGGCGGTGCCGATCGCGCAAGCCAGG
>JAUVJV010000169.1 GCA_030592245.1 Candidatus Eiseniibacteriota bacterium | reverse complement strand
GGCGGCTTGAACTGGGATGTGCAGGAAAGCGGTGAGACCGTGAGGCTCAACGACATTGTCATGCTCGATACCTCCCACGGCTGTATCGTCGGCAACGGCGGCGTGATTCTCACCACGGATGATGGCTCCACCTGGCGGAGGGTCTATCCGCCGACCTCCAACGATCTCTTCGGCGTCTCTTTCGTGGATGCGAGCACCGCATTCTGCTGCGGGGAGAACGGTACCATGTTTGAGACAGTCGATGGAGGCTCCAGCTGGGGAAGCGTCTCGAGCGGTACCAGCCAGGACCTCAATTCCATCTGGTTCGTAAGCAGCAGTGTCGGCTGGGTGGTGGGCGCGAGCGGTCAGATCAGGAGAACCACCGACGGTGGCTCCAGCTGGTCATCGGTCTCGAGTCCGGTCAGCTATGACCTCAACGACCTTTGCTTCCATGACGAGAACCATGGATGGATATCAGGCCAGGGCGGCACGATCTTAAGTACTACCGACGGCAATACCTGGGCGGATATCGCCACTCCGACCGGCGAAGACCTGCTGTCGGTGTTTTTCATCTCCGATCAGATGGGCTGGACCTGTGGGACGACTGGCGCCCTCTTCAAGACCTTCGATGGTGGTGTGACCTGGAATGATCTCAATTACGGCTATACCGTGCATCTGAGGGATGTGTTCTTTACGGATAATAATGAAGGGTGGATGACCGGGCCGGGCCTTATCTATCGATCCACCGACGGCGGCCTCGACTGGGAAAGCCAGGGGTATGGAATCCATGCGGGTGATTACACTGTGGTGGCTACCATGCCCGGCACCACCAGCCCGGACGAGATCTACATAATCTGCGGACACTATGACAGCATCTCGGAGATGGCGATGACCTATGCCCCGGGGGCGGATGACAACGGGACCGGGACCGGGGCGGTTATTGAGGCGGCGAGAGTACTCAAGGACTATGAGTTCGAGGCGACGATTCGCTTCGTATGCTTCTCCAGGGAGGAGCAGGGCCTGATCGGGAGTGGGGCCTATGTGAAAGAAGCCCATAGCAAGGGAGACTCGATAGTCGCCGCGCTCAACTTCGACATGATCGGGTACGAGGATGTTCATCCTGAGAACCTGGAGATCATCTGCAACACAGCGTCGATCTGGCTGGGTGACGAATTCGAGGCGGCCGCCGCGCTCTATGTGCCCGAGCTTGCCATTCACAGGCAGGTAGCGACATATGTGGGAAGCGATAACTCCTCGTTCTGGGACTACGATTACTCATCCTTCTGCGGTATCGAGGATTCACCGCTTCACAATCCGTACTATCACCGCACCACCGACCGCGTCAATACCATCGATTTTGACTTCTATACTCAGTCGGTCAAGGGTGGCGTCGCGGCGCTGGCTTGTCTTGCGCGCTATGATGGGGGATCGGCATCGGTCGCGACGACTTTCGAGCCGCGCATGCTCAGGGCTGCTCCCAATCCCGGCAGGGGCGCGATCGCTTTCGAGATGAAGACCCATGACGCGGCGCCCGCCCGTTTCGACATCTATGATGTCAACGGAAGGCTGGTCAACACCCTCAGTCCCACAGTGGACGGCGGGGTAGTCAAGGCCACCTGGACCGGCGACGATGTAGCCCGGAGCCCGGTAGGTGCGGGCATCTACTTCGTCACGCCCCAGGCGCACACCGAAGGCACCAAGGTTATCCTGCTTAAATAGGGGACAGACACCTATTAAATAGGGGACAGCGCCCTTTTCGAGTTCTGAAACGGGCGCTGTCCCCTTATCTGCTTCTTTTGTTGATCAGCTGACCTTTACTAACCGGCCTGATCAGCCTTACGGCCGGGACCGGATCAGAATTCGGTCTTGCCGCTGAAGTTGAAGTTCTTGATCTTGAGCCCCGGCAGCAGCGCCGCTCCCATCCAGTCGGATATCAGGAGCTTGGGCTCGCGAGTTATCATCTCCACGTTCGAGAAGGCGTCAAGCATGCTGTGCGTGAACCTCAGGTTCTTGACAGGGTACTTGATCTTGCCGTTCTCCACGAAGAAGGTGCCGTCCCGCGTCATTCCTGTAAACAGCGCCTTCCTGGGTGCAAGCAGGCCGTTCACATAGTGGAAGCGCCTGACGAAGAGGCCCCGCTCCATGGAAGCGATCATCTCCTCTTCGGTCTTATCACCCGTGGAGAAGAAGGTGTTGAGCGGAAGGGCCGATGTCTCCTCATCGGGCGGAAGCGCGTGCCCCGTCGTGGCGGTCTTTCCCTTCCTGGCGCTGATCGTGTTATGGACCACCCCTTTGGCGATGCCGTCCTCTATTATGCTCACGCGCTGCTTGGGAACGCCCTCAAAGTCAAACGGCAGGGGGACTCCTGCCGGATCGAGCCCGTCGTCCCAGATGGAAATGTTCTTTCCCATTATGCTCTCGCCCAGGTTCCCGCTCATGAAGCTACTCCCGTCCTGGAAGCAGTCGGCGCCGAAGCCGATATAGGAGAGCCAGTTCATGAGGCTATTGAGCGCATAAGGGGTTATCACCACATCGTACTGGCCTTCCTCGAGCTCCCGGGGGTTCTGGCTTTCCGCGCAGGTACGGGTCGCCTCCTCGCCCAGCTTGCCGGGATCAAGATCGCCGATATTGAGGCACGAGGAATCGGCATAGCCGGAGCTGGTGGGGGCCATGACCACGGTGTTCATGAACACCGAAGTGAACCTGTGATACTGCTCGGTCCCGAGCGAGTTCAAGAAGACCAGTTCCCTGGCGGATGTCGAGTGGGAACCCGCGGCCAGGAAGTTGAACCTGCCTGCGGCGTCGATCACGGCCTTGACATTCTCAGCCCTTCGCTGTGGGCTGCACTCCAGGGTCTCGGTGTGGAACGCCTCGATCCGGGGGGCGCGCTCCGAGCGTGCAAACCCCTCGAAGTTGGGGTTGGGTACCTGCGCCTCCGCGATATCGGCGGCCTTTTTCGCAAGCTGCTTGAGCGATTCATCGTCGGTCAGGTTGGATGTAGCCACCCCGATCTTCTTTCCCTTTGCGACGCGCAGGTAGACCACATTGTCCTTCTCAAAAACATTCTGATGGATGGTTGAGTTTGCGAAGCGTGTCAGCGCACTCGAGCCGCCCACCAGGATGGCCTCAGCCTGATCTGCCTCGACCATCGATACCACTCTCTTTAAGGTTTCCAGTGCTTTGTTCTCACCTAGCATGTCAGACACCTACCCTTACTTTTCTGAATCTGGACGGGGCAGCTCCGTGAGCCACGTGAGCCACCTGCATGGGTTCACCCTTGCCGCAATTGGGAATGCCCCAGATTTGCCAGTGCTTCCTGCTGCAGACGGCGTCACAGGAAGCCCAGAACTCCGGCGTGATCCCGGTGTATACAGCGTTCTTGACCAGACCCGCAAGTTTCCCGTCCTTGATCCTCCAGGCGACCTGGGTGCCGAACTGGAAGTTGAGCCGCTTATCATCAATGCTCCAGCTCTTGTTGGAATCGATCAGGAGCCCGTCCTTGGTGTCCTTTATGAGATCGTCGAAATCCCACTGGCCCGGCTCGAGGTTGATATTGGTCATGCGGATCAGCGGAATCCGGTTCCAGCCGTCCGCCCTCATGCATGCATTGCTCTTCTGATGGAGCTTGGACGCGGTCTCGCGGGAGGTGAGATATCCCACGAAGAGCCCGTCCTTTACCACAGGCGTCCGCTGCGCCGGGACTCCCTCGTCGTCATAGCCGAAGGTCCCCAGCCCGCCCTCGCAGGTTGCATCCTGGTAGATCGAGACCTGCTCTGAGCCGTACTTGAAATTGCCCATCTTCTCCACGGTGAGGAAGCTGGTGCCGGCGAAACTCGCCTCGGTGCCGAAGACCCGGTCGAGCTCGGTCGGGTGGCCGCATGACTCATGGATCTGTAGCGCCAACTGCGAGCCGCCTATGATCAGGTCCATTTCACCCGTCGGGCAATCAGGAGCTTTAAGGAGGCTGGCCGCCTCGTCTGCGGTTTGCTCCGCATAGTCCGGCAGGCGCATATCCTCCATAAACTCAAAGCCGCGGCAGGCCGCGTCACCCCAGGAATTGGGGTAGGAGCGTCTCTGCACATCGCCATTGCTTAAGGCCGTGGCCGCGATTCCGCCCCCGGTTTCATAAATGGTCTGCTCAATATCGGAGCCCTCGGTGCTCCGGAACAACTTGTCGATCCGGTGAAACTGCATCGAGCCCTCGGCCACCTTGACCGCGGCATTCCGGCGCATGATCTTGTCGGCCTCGAGGAGTATTTTTATCTTGTCACCCAGGGATACCTCAAACGGATCCTTGACGATCTTGGTTTGGTAGGTATCTACCTTCGCTTCCTCCTCGCTCAGGTCGACATCCCACTTCTTCAAGAGCTTGGTGGCCCGGGCAATCTCTATGGCCTCCTGCGCCACCAGCGCGGCCTCCTCCTCCGAAAGGGTGGAGCTGGAGGAGAATCCCCAGCATCCATCCACGATCACGCGGATCCCGAAGCCCCGGGACGTGGTATCGCTTATGGAGTCAACCGAGCCATTCTTGACCTTGAGCCGTTCGCTCCGCGTGGTCATCAAGCGGGCATCGGCATAGTCAACGGTCTTCCTGATTCCGTCCAGCACATTCTTTAGCGCGTCTTTCACCTCAATCTCTCCCTTCACAATTCGTTTAAGATTCGCACAGGCCTAGGATTCAAGCACGCTCGCACGTCTATGTCAACCCCGCGCCGCCAACTCTCCCCGGCTCCCCGCCCCGCCGCCGCAAATTCACAATCCCGGGGTCAGGTACCGCTTTGTGAATTCACAAAGCGGTACCTGACCCCCCACCTGTGAATTCTGGATTTGTGGCGTGGCCTGAAGGGGCATATGTTAGAATGGATGACTCGCTATAGACGGGAGTGACATGAAACAGGCCGGGAACTCAGATAAAGCGGTCGGGCCGGAGCCGGGGCTCCATAGAAGCGTTGCGCGACTCGCATGGCCTGCCAGCATCGAGTTCCTCATCATAACCAGCATTATCTTCGCTGACATGCTCTTCGTTTCCAGGCTCGGCACGGAGGTCCTGGCCGGCGTCGGCATATCGGTGACGGTCTTCCGGGTCTTCTACGAGCCCTTTCACTCGGTCGCGGTGGCATCCACCACGGTGGTCGCTCAGGCATATGGTGCCAGAAACAAGCAACTTGCCTGTCGCGGTGCCGCCCAGTCTGTGCTGCTTGCCCTCATCCTGGGTTTCATATCGGGGGGGATAGGAATGCTGGTCGCCTCCCACGCCATGGCCTTTATGGGTGCCGACGGCCTGGTGCGCCAATCCGGTATGATGTACATGCAGATCAGTCTCCTCGCCTCGCCTTTCTATGCCGTGGCTATGGCCGGTGGCGGTGCCCTGAAAGGGGTAGGCGACACCCGGACATCCATGCTCTATATGCTTATTGGCAGCATATTCAAGATCATCTTGAGCGCTGGTCTCGTGTTCGGTAAGTGGGGTCTGCCGGCCCTTGGAGTGAAGGGAGCCGCCATAGGTTCGGTGTTTGGCTACGGGCTCAGTGCAGCCCTGATAACCTGGAAGCTCTCGAGAGGATTCGACGGGATGCGTATCGGCCTCAGGTCATTCCTGCCTGATCTTCCGCTGCTCTATAGGATTTTGCGCCTGGCCTGGCCCGTTGCCGCGGAGCGTACGGTCATGCGGCTCGGTTTCGTCTTCTATATGTGGGTGGTAAGTGCCTTGGGGACTGTTGTCCTGGCTGCCAACCAGATCGCCCTTCGCCTGGAATCGGTTTCCATAACCGTGGGGTTCGGTTTCACCATAGCCGCAACCGCCCTGGTGGGCCAGGCGGTCGGCCGCAGGGACTTGAAGGCTGCCGAGGACAGCGCCTGGGCGACCATGAGGCTCTCTGTCGGC
>JAUVJV010000230.1 GCA_030592245.1 Candidatus Eiseniibacteriota bacterium | reverse complement strand
CATCCTTCGATGCCTCTGGCGGCTGGGGCCAGTCCCCGGTATTGGCCGTGGGTAAGGCTCTAACGTCTGAGATATACGCTCAGGACTGGAATAACAACTTCCTGAAAAACATGGCTATGCCTGGGGTACTGTTCAAGCGTACCAAGAAGGGCGCAATAGGCTTGAAGCAAAAGGAAGTCTTGGTCAAGACGTGGGATGCCTGGCATAAGGGCCCTGCTGCGGCTGGCGGGACGGCGATCCTTCCGGCTGACGTGGAGGTGCTTCTCCAGTCGATGCCTCACAAGGATATGCTCTGGCCGGAGCTTCGCAAGATGAACCGTGAGGAAATCTTCGGGGCCCTGGGCGTCAACAGTGCTGTGATGGGTCTTGACGTGGCTGACCGTTCACGTTTCGAGGGTGCCATGCGTGCCTTTGCTGAATATGTGATGAAGCCTGAGATGACCCCGATTGAGCAGTATCTGACTCAGAGCTGGTTGACCGAGTACAAGGACGAGAACCTGATCTGCCGGTGGGACTGGTCTCAGGTGCCAGCCTTGCGAGATGATGAGAACGCCAAGCTTGAGCGAGCCGGTAAGGAGGTAACCAACAGGCTGATGAGTCCCAACCGGGCGCGTGCGGTCTATCTGAACCTCGAAGGCTACGAGGGCGGTGATACGATCTACGCTCCCTTGAACCTCGTACCTATCGCTGAGGATGCTCACAAGCCGAGGGCGGCCCGTGGTGGCGCGAACGCCCGGGCAGATGCCCCGGAGTATGAGGAATGGCAATTAACGCGCCTGGCGGCTTACAGCAGACGCCTGGACTCATGCCAGAAGCCCGTAGAGGGTATCTTTGAGCAGATGTTCAAGGATCAGCACAAGGCTGTGATGGGTGCGTTCACCCGGAGTGCTCAGCATTATGGCACAAATGAGGTTGGGGCCGAGATGCACATTCTCATGTCCAAGCGTGACTTGAAGGACCTCTGGGCTGAGCTGGACACCATACTCTCGGATATCTCGGCGGTGCCTACCAAACAGGCCCTGAACCTTGCCGTAGAGACCGGCATCGAGCATGGCCTTGAAGGCTTGAGCGGTGTGGGCCCTGCAACGTTCTCACTTGAGCAAAGCCCTTACCTGCTCGACTGGCTTGATACCACGGCAACGATGCATGCCAAGCTCATTGACGGCACCACGTTAAAGCAGATGGCTCAGGCGAAGGATGTCATACACGACATGATGGCTGAGGGCGCTCTTACCAAGGACATTGAGAACGTGCTGGATGATGTATTCATGCATCGTAGACGGAACGTGGCAAGCATTGCCCGGACAGAGGTGCAGAGCGGTGTTCAGAACGGGCAGATAGGCACCTGGCGTGATTCCGGGGTGGTCGAGGGAAAGACGTGGCTGGCATCTCACCATCCCGAAGGCCGACACAACGATATGCATATGCAGACGGTGCCGATAGATGGTCAGTTCTCAGGTGAGGCTGGCATAGCTGATGCGCCCGGTATGTTCGGGGATCCGGCTCAGGACATCAACTGCCTGTGCGATATGGCACCCAAGGTATCACTCAAGATGGCCGTGGCTGGACATATGCGGTGGCTTGATAAAGCGCTGGGCCTCGAAGGTCAAGGCGGAAAGGGGACTATGGCATGGCGAAAGAAAAAGGTAACAAACGCGACATAAGCATCCGGCGCATTGAGGTCAGTGCTATCCGGAATGATCCGGCGCACCCGATCGACCATGAGAATCACCGGCTGTGGTTCCGGGCATCGACCGATCAGCTCTGTGACGATGGCATTGTGATTCAACCTGAGGCATGGCGGGCAGATATGCCGGACTTAGCCGGTGAGGCCAACGTGCCGCTTCTGGACTCACATGACTACTGGACTATCGGGAACATTCTCGGCCGTCCCGTAGACTTTGAGATTGACAAGACCGGGCTGCTCCTACTGTGCGAGTTCGCGGCTGAGGACGCTCATCCGCTTGGCCGAATGGCCTGGTATCTGGCGAGTGAAGGCTATGCGCGTGCCGGGAGTGTTGGCTGGAAGACCCTGGCATGGGAAGAGGGCGAGACCGACACCGGCACCCGGTACGATATTGTGACCCGGGCCCGGCTCCTGGAGTTCTCCCTGTGCGTGATGGGGATGGATGATGGAGCGCTGGCGGTCAAGGGCAACCCGATGGCTGAGGCTGCGGTGAGGGCGCTGAATCGCAAGGATGAGGATGAGGCAGAACCTCCCGCTATCCGTGATATCGAAAAGGTCAACGATGAGCCAGACAGAATCGGCGAGGTGCTTGTCCGTATCGGGATGATGGAAGAGAAGCTTGATGAGATTCTTGATGAGTTGGATTCACAGCCATTACGCACCCTTGACGGGGTGCATCACATAGACGATGGCCCGCTTGCAAGGTTTTTAAAGCAACGGGCTGAGAGAAGTGAGTTGACAGGTGAAGAGGCAATGGAAGCTCTGTATAAAGCAGGGCGTGAGAAAGGAAATAAGGATGCCTGACGAGAAGAAAAAGACGGCAACACTTGATCCTACTCCCGACAACTTCGGGCGTATGGCTCAGACCTTGCACGATGTCGGCGCTCAGGTAGAGGCCATGGAAGGCCGTGCCGAGAGCGAGAAGAAGGAGATGGATGAGCGCCTGACAGAGGTTGTTTCCAATACCGCGGATGAGCTCTCCAAGATGCAGCAGCGTCGGGTACTGGGCGACCTCGCAAGCGCCTCTCCGTGGGAAGACAGGCCGATGGGCGAGCGTATCATGCACGACATCGGCCCTCTGGCGCGGAAGGAAAAGGGGGCGGTGCTCTCCAATACGGATGAGCAGATCATCGAGTTTCAGCAGCATTGCGACACGATGTTCCTGTTCGCCCATTTCGCGGGACTCGGCCCCAAGGAGTTGACTGAGGAGAACCTCAGGAATGCGCTCTGCACCGATAAGGCCACCTCAAGTGAGCCTGGCCGGAGAGCGTGGGCCAAGTTCGAGAAGATGAGGGCTGACGTACAGTTCGGCGCAACCGATGTTGAGTTCGCAGACTCGGGCTGGATTCCGACGATGGCATCACCCCAGATGATTCTTGACTACAACCTCGCTCTCAAGGTTCCGGCGCTGTTCCCTGAGGTCAAGATGCCTCATACGCCGTATACCTATCCGGTCAAGTGGGCGCGTGATGCGCTGACTTATATGTGCCCGGGTGAGCTTCTGGCCGATACCACGAAGTTCGTGAACGTGCTGGGGACCGGTCTCAAGATGACCTTCACGGCTATCAAGTTTCTGAAGGCGTCTTATATCACCGACGAAGCTAACTGGGAGTCGATCGTCAATCTGACTCAGGCCATCTATGCCGATCACATGGACTCACTCGCGTGGGGCTTTGAGTATGCCATTATCAATGGCGACTCGACCGCAACTCATCAGGATACCGACATTGAGGCTCTGGCCACCACTCATGCCGCTCGCCAGCGGGCGGGCCTTCGGAAGCTCGCCATTGCGGGCTCCTGCAAGACCGATGTCAACACGAATCCTTGGACAACTTCTGTGATTCGTGGCAACCGGAAGTCGATGGGTAAGTACGGCACCATCCCTTCGGATAACGTGATGCTGGTCCCGCCCAGTGGCTACATCGACTTGCTCTCCAATGCGGATTGCAAGACGGTTGATGTATTCGGCGGACAGGCAACGTGGCTTACCGGCCAGCTGGCGTCTGTAGACGGGCACCCGGTTGTCATCTCTGAGGCTATGAGAAATGACATCGATGCCAACGGCGTGAACGGCGCATCGGGTAACGACTTCACGGCCTATATGCACGTTAGCCGGAAGATGTTCAGGACCGGTAACCGGCTGGGCTTTGAGACTCGCTATTCTGATTCGGCGCTCATGCTCTACGGAGCGAAGGCGTTTGTCTCGCAGATGCGCGTAGACTTCCAGCCTGTGCTCACTCCGTCGACGACCAACTCGACACTGTGGTACGGCTACAACATTGCAGCGTAAACGCAACTCGGGCGGGGAGGGTCTGCCTCTCGGGGGTCCCTCCCTGGCTCGGGGCTTTAAGGAGGTGGCGGCAGTGGACAAAGTGGCAACTATCAAGTACAAAGGCCACCACATTCTCGGGCATACTCACCGTGATATCGACTGTGAGACAATGCTCCGATACAGGGTCAAGGAGAGCCGTGAGGTGGAGGTCTCAGAACGTGAGGCCAAGCGACTCTTGCATGCCTACCCGACGGCCTTTGAGCGGGTAGACGCCCGGACCGTGGCGCGGCCTGAGCATAACCGGATGGTACGGAAACCATTCCGTAAGAGGAGGGGCAAGTGATGAGACGACTAATCCTGGCGCTCATCCTCGTGGTGATAGCGGTGCCGACCATGGCGGTAGAGCTGGGGATGCAGACGGCGGTCCAGCCTCTAAGCTGGCCTTATACCATGTGTGATACCATAGCGGCGACCAATAACAACCGTTATGACCTTGCGGACTGGAAGGGCTGTGTCTCTATCGACTTCACTTCCGATCAGGCCGGTTCGCTCTACTGGTGGAATGCAGACTCTACGGCGTTCGCCAACAAAGAGGCATACATAGCCCCGCGCAGATGTGGCGGTGATTGCGATAGCCTCCCGGTGGTGACTCCTGACAGTTGTACGATCTGGTGGAAGTTTGAGGCTGGCGAGGTGTTGACCATCACAAGCAAGAAGGTGATTGATTCCGTCGAGGTCTACAACGAGGGCACACTGGCAGAGATTCGCATGAT
>JAUVJV010000369.1 GCA_030592245.1 Candidatus Eiseniibacteriota bacterium | reverse complement strand
ACGGATACCCGCCCCACAAAGAAGAAAGGGGCAGGCTTTAAGGCCTGCCCCCCTCCAGCCGAAACCGGTTGTCTACGCAACCAATCCAAGGTCGATCATGGTATCTGCGACCTTGATGAAACCGGCAATATTGGCTCCATTGACATAGTTGCCAGGCGTGCCGTACTCGGCTGCTGTCTCGTGGCACTGCCTGTGAATGCTTTTCATGATGTCATTGAGCTTCCTGTCAACTTCCTCACGCGACCAGCCATAACGCAGACTGTTCTGCGTCATCTCAAGCCCCGAGACCGCCACGCCACCTGCATTGGCCGCCTTGCCCGGGCCATAGAGAATACCGGCATCCAGGAAGATCTTGACGCCTTCAGTCGTGGTGGGCATGTTCGCACCCTCGGAGACAACGTAGCAACCGTTGTCGACCAGGCTCTTGGCGTCCTTGGCATTGATCTCGTTCTCGGTAGCGCTCGGGAACGCGGTATCGGCCTTGTGGGCCCAGAGCGGGTTGTAGTCCAGCTTCTTGTCCACAGCGGTGTACACCGCCTTCGGGTACTTCTCGGCATACTCCTTGATCCGGCCGCGCTTCAGGTTCTTAAGCTCCATCACGAAAGCGAGCTTCTCGCGATCGATGCCTTCCTCGTCATAGATGTAGCCGCTCGAATCCGAAAGCGTTACCGGCTTGGCGCCCAGGTCGAGGAGCTTCTCGCAAGTGTACTGCGCCACATTACCCGATGCCGAAACCAGAGCGGTCTTGTCCTTCAGGGTCTCGCCGCGGGTCTCAAGCATCTCGGAAGCGAAGTAGACCGCGCCGTAACCGGTGGCCTCGGGACGAATCAAGCTGCCGCCCCAGTTGAGACCCTTGCCGGTCAGGATGCCGGTAAACTCGTTGCGGAGTTTCTTGTACATGCCGAACATGTAACCGATCTCACGGCCGCCCACGCCGATGTCGCCCGCGGGGATGTCGGTGTTGGGGCCGATGTGACGGAAGAGCTCCGACATGAAGGACTGGCAGAAACGCATCACTTCGGCGTCCGACTTGCCCTTGGGATCGAAGTCCGAACCACCCTTGCCACCACCCATGGGAAGCGTGGTGAGCGCGTTCTTGAATACCTGCTCGAAAGCCAGGAACTTAAGCGTGCCGAGATCGACCGTCGGATGGAAACGAAGTCCGCCCTTATAAGGGCCGATGGCGCTGTTCATCTCGATGCGGAAGCCACGATTCACGTGGTAGCCGCCCTTGTCATCCTCCCATGGAACCCGGAACATGATCACCCGCTCGGGCTCCACGATCCGCTCCATGATGGCGGCCTTCTTATACTTGGGGTGCTTGTCCAGCACGGGAATCAAGGAGCCTACAACCTCCTCGGCCGCCTGGATAAACTTAGGCTGGGCCTGATTCCTGGCCTTCAGCTTTTCCATGAAATCGGTGAAGTAATCAGCCACTTCCTCACTCCCTCCTGCTAGAATGTTTCTTGGTCTCCCAGAGGCAGCTCTGGTCTTCCAAAACAGGTGATGCTCTCCGGATTGTCCGCTAGCCCGTCACCTCCTCTTAAGAATTCTCTTGGGTTGGTATATATACGTCTACCGGTATTCAATATTCGCGTGTCAAAGAAAGGGATCCTTTTGACTCGAGCCCGCATGACCCCCTGCCGACGCCCGGTGAAAAGAGGCTATGGCAGCATCATGGATTTATACCACACTGAGGCACCTTGGTCAAGCGGGAAGCTCCCCGTATGTGGGAGCCCGCTAAGCCCTTGAAATGGCATCCGAAACGGGTTTCGCGAGGGCCCGACCGAACCCTCGGGATGCTCGGAAGCATCCAAGAAACGTGTGGATTTGTTTGTGGACTTCGCCGGGTAATTGAGTATATTAACTTTCTTCGGTATCGGCCGATGTTACACTTAATGAAGTTAATATCACTCAATGAGAGGACATCATAGATGGGATTGCTGGACTGGATAAACCGGGTGCTCTTTAAAAGACCACCCGACTCCGCCTTGACGCTCAGCCGTAATGATATCTGCTGGTGCGGAAGCGGCAAGAAATACAAGCGCTGTCATGAGGAATCCGACAGGAAATACTTCGCAAGCCGTAACACATCGTGTAAGCGCAGCACCTGAGGCCGCTAGCGGGGTGAGTCTCACCCCGATCCCCTAACGTGGAATCCCATCAGAGGGAATTCACTGACGATGAATCCCGCCACTGGTTTATCCATATAGAAGAACCCCGCCAGGCAAACCCGGCGGGGTCCCGGAGGCTGAGTTCAGGGATGAATCACCTGAACAAGCTCTTGATCGTGCTCCACTGAGTACTCTCAACCACAGAAGCGCCGGTTCCGTTATAGCCCTCGATGGTCAGGATATAGTCCGCACCGCAGGGATATCCCTCGAAAGCGGCCGGTCCGACCCAGATCCAGTATGTACCCGGCATGAAGAAATGAGTCATGCAGGCCGTGTCACCGCATTGCACCCGGGCGTAGTCGATTTCCGTAACCTCGTCGCACCCGGCGCTGCCATCAAGAACTATAAGCTGGAGCTGGAACTCCGCGGTGCAGCACACCTCAATCTGGCTCTCCTCCTCCACATTCAACTCAAACCAGTCGGTGTCACGAGTACTGCTGCCCCCGGCCATGAAGGTACCGCTCGTGCCACAGATCGTGATCATGTCACAGCTCGGATCTATGGTCTGGAATACCTCGGGGGAGGAGTTGCAGCCACCGTTGTAGACGTCATCATAGTCGTCGTAGCAGTCGGGCTCCCCCTCCAGCATCGCACCCTCAGGACAGGTAAGCACGGCGCACGGCTCCCACTCGGTTATCACAAGATCATAATCACCGCAGTCGGTGCCGTAGCCATCGACAACGATGTAGTAGGTGCCGCCACCAGGGAGTAAAACGTAGGCGATCTTCGACTGGAATCCACTGACCCCGCAGCCGGCATCGTCGTTGCAGGCCAAGACAGCCAGGCCGTCATCGTAGACATAGACCTTGGTGTCGTAGAGTGAAGCGCACAGATCGATTGTCAGGACGATATCGCCGACCGGAGCATACGAATAAACGACGTCGGGCGCGGTACCACCACTGTAAGGGCAGGCCTCGTCGTAGTCATTGTTATACTCGCAGGTATTACCCGTATCATAGAACGGGATTCCCGAAATGGGAAAGGCATCTTCAATGGTGTCTCCGCCCACAAACAGCCCACCCGTACCTCCACCGTTAGTAAGGGCGTCCTTCTCGGCGGCCACTTCATCGATATCGAAGATGGCCGAGGTATTCTGT
>JAUVJV010000140.1 GCA_030592245.1 Candidatus Eiseniibacteriota bacterium | reverse complement strand
CGATGTTGTTCAGAGCAACAAACAGGTTTTCGCCCACCATCTCCATGCGGCCCATCTCGGGGATTCCATCGGCATCGGCCAGTGCGGCCAGATCGATCACGCCCAGGGAATCACCAGTGTACGGATGCACTATGAGCAGGGTCGTCCACTCGTAGCGGGAAACGTAAGCCTTCTCATTGCTTGCGAGCCTTATGTCGTAGGGATTGGACCCATTGCCCACAGAGTACTGGCCGATTGTGGTGAACGGCGGGCCCGGATCGACCACCTGGATATTGTCGGCCAGGTAACGGTTAATCACGAAGACCATGTCCTCATCGACATCGTAGTGAGCGACCGGGTCGGTGCTTACAGGCTCCACGGCTATGTCGGTCACCCGGGGTGGCTCGATCCCGATGGTGGAGTAGTAGGCTGTAGACCAGTAGTCGGTGCTCAGCACGAACGCGTGTTCAGAAGCTGCGAGCGGTACCGAGGCCAGAATGATAAGGCAAACGGCCAGCCATATAGATACGGATACTCTACACTGAAAGCCCCCGTGAATTTCCGTGCGTACTCTCTGTTCAGTGAGTCTGCTCCGAGTTGTCTTTCTTTGAGTCACCTTTGAAACCTCCGTTATGTGGATTATCAGAAATCCACTGCCACCGTTCCGTATACCGACCTTCCGGGAAGGGGGTATCCCATAATGTCCTCGAACCTCTCGTCAGCCAGGTTTCTGACTTCCAGGGTGAAATCCGTTCCTCCTATTCCTGCGGGTACCGTAGCTCCGACATTGTGAAACCGCCGGATATCAAAGAGAGGCCCGCTATTGTTGGGAGCCCGGGTGTTGTAAGGGTTCCAGTAGTTGCCGCCTATGTAGCTGAACTCATAGAAGGCGGATATGCCGCGGCCGGCCCACCTGAGCCTGCCGAAAGCTTCCAGCCCGGGCCTGTTAGGAAGATGCTTGCCGTTAAGATAACTTACAGGCCCGGTGTTAAGTGCGCGCAGGCTGGTCAGGTTGCCGCTTAGAGTAAAGCCCCGCCAGGAACCCAGGGAGAGCGAGACCTCGTAACCTTCAATGTCGGCGCTGTCGATATTGATGGCCTGGGAGGCCTGGGCGAACGGGACATATACGAACATTATGAGCTGGTCCACGTCCGACCAGAAGTAAACGCATTCCAGGGCCACCCGGGTGCCGGAAGAGGATGCTTTCTCCCATCCCACGCCGACGTCACGGTTAAGCCCCACCTCGGGCTGGAGACCGGGGTTGGGT
This sequence comes from Candidatus Eiseniibacteriota bacterium, assembly GCA_030592245.1. GTDB lineage: Bacteria > Arandabacterota > Arandabacteria > Arandabacterales > Arandabacteraceae > JAUVJV01. The sequence goes on along the minus strand of JAUVJV010000140.1, from coordinate 5,188 downwards.
AGCACCGACCCGCGGTATCCGAAGAGTTCCATCATGGCAGGCACGCGGTGATGGCGGCCATAGTCGGCCTTGACCGTGAAGCCCTTGCCCGGGTTTGCCACGAGGCTTATGGTGCCTGTGGAGAGGCTGTGCGTGAGCTCGGTCTCGGTCATGCCCCTGAAGTAGGTTGCCAGATCAGCGCGCACCTCCTTAAAGGGCGTCATCCGGTCGGTGTATCTTTCGTATCTGCCGGAGGGGATGAGCCGGAGGCGATCATGAACAAGGTGAATCTCATCTTCGAGTGACACGGCAAAGGTACGGCGTATCTGCTCTTCTCCTCGAACGGTTTCAAGAAAGGTCTCCTCGGGACGGAAGCCCTCACGGCTCAGAGAGACCATGCCCCTCAAAGCCTGCCTGATTCGGGGAAGCGGAAGCTGCAGCCGGCCAACCGCACCGTATGAGACCGTGCGGTTTTTCTCATCGGGTTTCACGCCCGCCTTCTTGGGGCGCCGGTCTTCGAAGTGGTTGATCTGGTAAAGCCCGTGCACGCCAAGGTTGAGCTCCCAGGCCAGAGCGTGATCGAAAGTCCTCCGCCATCCCAGGTGCAGGAGGTCATAGGTCTTGGTCAGGCGTTCGGTCTCTGACTGGACGGTGCTGTATCCGGGTAGGCCCTGTCTCCGGTAGTAAAACTGGTTGGATGCCACCAGGATGCCTTCTGCCAGCGGGCCGCTCACCTTGAGCAGGGCCTCGTATTCCTTGATCTGGTTGTTGATGCGCGCAACCATGGCATCGTCGGTGGGGTTGTAGGGTGTCCCGTTGGTGTCGAGGAAATCATAGTCGCCCTCGCTTGAAAGTGCGGAACCCAGGGCAAGGATGTTCCAGCCGGTTGCACCGAAGGCATAGCTCCCCTGGAGCCTCCGGGTGAAAAGAGAACCCAGCGAGAGGGACACATGCCCGCGGTCATGTTTGCCCGGACTCTCGGTCACGACATTGATCACGCCGCCGATGCTCGAGCCCGAGAGGTCAAAGGGCCCGAAGCCACGGTATACCTCTATGCGTTCCACCGAGGCAAGGGGAAGGTCGGCTAAGTCCATCACGCCGGTCTCGGCCTGGTGAAGGGGCACACCATCGATATAGACACGCACCTGCTTGGCGGAGGATCCCCTGATGGAGGCGGTGCTGTATGCCCCGTAGCTGCCCGTGCTTCGCACATGGCACCCGACAGCCTGGCCTAAGTATTCCGCGGCGCTGGTTACCCTGCGGCTGGCGTCATCCATGGGAATGATGGCGACAAAGCCGGGGCTGTTCCTTAAGGCCTGCAGATCGGAGAAGCGCTCGGCCTCAACCAGAATCTCCGGCAGGGTATAGACCGAGTCGCGGAGCGTTATCCCGGGGGCCGCCCCCAGGAGGAGGGAGGGGACGCATGGCACGGCGACCATGACAGCGATTACTATCAGAAAAACGAACAATACCGGCTGTGATCTCACCGAGAACCCCCGCTCGGATGGACTCTGGATAAGGGAACCCCGAAGAGAGTCAAACGGAGAGCAACGAAAAAGCCGGTCTTCTAAAAAAGCGAGAGACCGGGTGAGCCCACCCCTCTCCTCGAAGAGTTCCATGGGTTACTCACGGCAGGTATCCTGGCTTATGGTTCAGACACCTTGCCTCGCCTTCCAGGCAGCAGGGCCCGTGGCGCTAAAGAGGCAAAGCTCACCAATCACAGTGGCGGGACCGCGGAGGAATCACACCTCGCTTCCCTTTTAAGTTCCCGCTTACACCGAGAGTAATATTCAATTGTGCTATTGGTAGATTAGCAGCACAGATCACGGCCGTCAAGCCAAAAGCGGGGATTTCCCGGGATCTCAAAGGGTCTCTCACGGCAGGGCCAGCTCGATACCCAGAGGGCAGTGATCCGACCCCATCACTTCACCCCGGATGAAGGCGGCTTTGAGGTTCTTCCTTAACAGCCTGCTCACGAAGAAGTAGTCGAGTCTCCAGCCCACGTTCCGCTCGCGGGCCCGTGTCTTGTAGTCCCACCACGTGTAATGTCCCGGCTGATCGTTGAAGTGCCTGAAGGTGTCGATGAAGCCTCTGGAGAGGAGGCTGTCGATCCAGGCGCGCTCGTCGGGAAGGAAGCCGGTGTTTGCCCTGTTCTCTTTGGGTCTGGCCAGGTCGATCTCGCAGTGGGCGGTATTGAAGTCTCCGCACACTACGATTCTGCGCTGCCTGAGTGACATGAGGTGATAAAGAAACGAGTCGTAGAAGTCCAGCTTGAACCGGAGCCTCTCATGCGAAGCCCCACCATTGGGGAAGTAGACATTGAAGAGGGTGAACCCATCGTACTCGGCCTGGATCACGCGGCCCTCGACATCGAACCTGCTTATGCCGAGTTCTGTCTTTATGCGCCTGGGTTTCTGTCTGGTCCATATAGCCACCCCGCTATAGCCCTTTCTCCGGGCGCTCTCGAAGTGGCAGTGGTAGCCCTCGATCTGCCTGAGCTCTTCGGGAACCTGCTCCTCCATTGCCTTGGTTTCCTGAACGCATACGATATCGGCGGCTTCCGTGGCCATCCAGTCCAGGAATCCCTTCCTGTGGATGGCCCTCAAGCCGTTGACATTCCAGGAGACGATTTTCATGGGCTTCCCTGGCTGCGGACTCGCTCGATGGCTCGTTTCACGGTTTCCGCATCGCCCAGGTAGTGGTGCTTTACGGGTTTAAGGTCCTGGTCCAGCTCATAGACAAGGGGAATTCCTGTTGGGATGTTAAGGCCGGTGATCTCATCGTCAGGGATCTGGTCGAGATGCTTTATGAGGGCTCTTAAGCTGTTACCGTGCGCTACGATCAGGACGCGTTTGCCTGCGCGGATGGCCGGGGCAATGGTCTCGTGCCAGCAGGGGAGAAAGCGGGCCACCGTATCCTCGAGGCTTTCGGTGATCGGAATGTCACTCCTGGCGAGTTCCCGGTACCTGGAGTCAAGCCCGGGATAGCGGTCATCGGTCTCCTCAAGCGCCGGCGGTCTCACGTCATAGCCCCTGCGCCACCGGTGAACCTGCTCCTCGGAAAACTCGCGCGCGGTCTCGGCCTTGTTAAGACCCTGCAGCGCTCCGTAGTGCCGCTCATTGAGGCGCCAGGTCCTTGCGACCGGAAGCCACATGAGATCCATCTCGTCGAGCACGATCCAGAGGGTTCTTACGGCTCGCTTAAGCACGGATGTGAAGGCAATGTCGAAGACAAAGCCTTCGCTCCCTAAGGTCCTGCCGGCTTCGCGGGCCTCCTCGACGCCCTGCGCCGAGAGGTCCACATCGGTCCAGCCCGTGAAGGTGTTCTCCTTGTTCCAGATACTCTCGCCGTGGCGGAGCAGCACGAGTTTGGTGTTCGACATTGGCCCGACTCCGGAGCGATACCGCTACCCGGGAGGGAAGTCCTTGAGCATTTTCTCCACTGCTTCGTTGAGGGTTTTTCCCGACTCCCCATCCTCATAGAGCGCGCCCTTGGCAGAGGCGCGCCAGACCAGCTCTTCCTCTTTTAAGTCTATGAAGTCCAGTACCAGCGAACCCTCGGAATAGGTGTAGGCATCGATCTCGCCGCCCCAGCAGTGCGGGCTGGCAGGGTAGTGGTACCCGCAGGTGGAAACATCGACCTGGCTTTTCGAGCCGATGTGATACGAGATCAGGAAGTCCGGATCCTCTTCCGACTTGCTGTAGCCCTTGATGCCGAGTTCCCTCTCGACCGCGTTCTTGATGCGGCTGTCCAGGAAAGAGGTCTCGAGCAGAGGATCTCTCAGCGTCGGGGACTTGATCGCCACCCAGTCATAGGTCTTATACGGACCGAAGTTCCATTCCCTGTTGAAATCGGTTGTCACGTCGATGCCGGAGCAGCCGGCCAGGATGGCTATAGCAAGCAGAGCGAACAGCACCGCCACTGACTTCATCTCGACCTTCCTTTCATATTTGTCGTCCTACCGGTTAGGATGCGGACTTCCTTGTCGGGTTCCTCAACCCAAGTAGAGTACCGGCTGTAACTCATCGGTGTCAACGACTGGATGCTAAGGATCCGGTAATCCGGTGACACACTCGCGGGAGTGCGCTATAATCGCCTCTCGATATCGCGACAGATGATCAACCGCAGCCAGGTGATTGCCTTGATCGTATGAACGGAGGTTCTTCTGATAATCAGGTTGAAGCTGTGACCCCGCCCGCGAGGGCTGTGCTTACGGAAGGCCCCATAGGCAAGTCGCTCATCAGGCTCACCATACCCATGGTCTTCGGCGTAATTGGAATAGTCGCGTTCAACCTGGTGGACACCTTCTATGTCGGGCGTCTGGGCACCGATGAACTCGCGGCGCTGAGTTTCACCTTCCCGGTGGTTCTCATCATCAATAGCATCGCCCTCGGATTGGGTACGGGGGCCTCGGCGGTGATCGCCCGTGCGATCGGCGAGGGTGACCACACCAGGGTAAGGCGGCTTACCACGGACAGCCTGATCCTCTCTTTCCTGGCTGTGATGGCATTCGTGGTGGTCGGACTTCTCACCATGGAACCCGTCTTCCGGTTGCTGGGGGCCACCTCAAGGACCATGCCCTTGATCAAGGAGTATATGCGAATCTGGTATATCGGCGTGGGTTTCGTGGTTATTCCCATGGTAGGCAATAGCGCCATCCGGGCGACGGGGGACACCAAGACCCCGAGCATCATCATGCTGATCGCCGTGGTGGTCAATTCGGCCCTCGACCCCCTGCTCATCTTCGGCATAGGCCCCTTTCCCAGGCTCGAGATCGCCGGAGCGGCGCTTGCCACGGTTTTCGCGCGTGCCACGACCTTCACGGTGGCGCTCTGGGTGCTCGGCCACAGGGACAAGATGCTCACCTTCGTGATCCCTCCGCTCAAGGCCGCCGTCGACTCCTGGAAGAAGATCCTCTATATCGGGGTCCCCACCGCGGGAACGCGGGTCGTCATGCCCGTCTCTGTCGGAGTGATCACCCGTCTGGTGGCATCCTTCGGCACCGAGGCGGTTGCGGGCCTTGGCGTCGCGATGCGGATTGAGTTCTTCGCCCTCACCGTGGTTCATGCCCTTTCGACGGTGCTCCTGCCCTTCGTGGGCCAGAACTGGGGCGCCGGGATGATGAACCGGGTGCGTGAGAGCATCTCCAAGAGCAACTACTTCTCGCTGGCCTGGGGAGGTGTGGTGTTCGCGGTCCTTGCGCTCCTTG
>JAUVJV010000325.1 GCA_030592245.1 Candidatus Eiseniibacteriota bacterium | reverse complement strand
TTTCGATTCAAACACAGCAAGATGAAAGGCCTATCACCCCCTTCGCCGTAGATTGACACTTATGTGGAACTCAAGACATCAAGTGCCACTCAAGTCTACTTGTACGATTTCCGCCGACAGGACTTCAAGGAAATTCTTACACCCCAGCTGCGGGAGAGGGTCTCATTAAGGATTCGCGCCTTGCGTACAGTTAGCTACTGTCCGAGCTTCCGTTCGATCTCGCCGAAGTCGATTCCTTGAAATACCTCATCATACCAGGTCAGGGCCTGAACCAGCGCCTCCCGCACCATGCGCTGATAGATCCCAAGAGCTCTGATGCAATCCCCACGCTTAAGTTCCTTCTCGACAAACGGGGCGAACATCTCGCACTTCTTTCGCGCACATTCCAGGGCTGCGTTCATTGCGGCGATGTGCTTGTCCCGGCCCAGCGAGGGCGCCTCCCTCCCACATCGCATAAACAAAGTCGAGAGGCCCCAGGGCCAGCACAATGGCCGCGGTGATATCATCCCGGCAAAGTTTCTTATCTTCCGGCATTAGACCTCCTGCTATTGAACCTCCTGCTTCAGATCTTGGACTCCACGCTCTTTATCTTATCCTCCATGCCCTGGTCGCGGTCGGTGCGCGTGCCCACCTTGATCACCGTGGAAACCCGGGGAGCTCCCATCTTGTGAACGATCTCGTGGCACCGCTTTATGGCGGCGAAGACCTCGTCCCAGTCGCCCTCGAGGTTGGTCCCATATGCATGCAGCCTGGTCTCAAGTCCCGCTTCCTTAAGCGTATGCTCACAGGCGGCCACATACTTCGACAAGGATACTCCCACCCCGATCGGGACTATGCTGATATCTGCTATGACTTTCATCACGCTCCTCCCCTCTCTTTGCATTAGCCCAATCATTCCAGACCCCTCGCGGAAAATCAATAGCCCGTAGCCGCCACAACCCGTGCGTGCCACAGCCCGTAGGCGCCACCAATACTCTTGCGTGCCTGCCGGAGCGTGTGTAGAATTAGGGCTCAGGCTAAACGCAGGGAAAATGAGTATATGAGGTTGTGAGAGACGAGGAGGAGATTCATCTTGGCAAAGGAAATGAAGAACATTCTGGTTACAGGTTCCGTTGGCCAGATCGGATCAGAGCTGGCGATGGAGCTCCGGCGCCGCTACGGAGCCGAAAACGTCGTCGCCACGGGGAGGAAGACCGAGCCCTCGGAAGAGCTCCGCAGCTCGGGGCCCTTCTACTTCATTGATGTCACCAATATCGATACCATTGAAGAGGTGGTGAAGAAGCACAATATCGATACCATCTACCACATGGCCGCGGTCCTCTCGGCCACCGGCGAGAAGAATCCCCAGCTCTGCTGGAATGTCAATATGAACGGCACCATGAACGTCCTCGAGTTGGGACTTAAGTACGAGATGGCACGTGTTATCATACCCAGCTCGATCGCGGTCTGGGGACCGGGCGTGCCGCTCGAGAACACCCCGCAGGAGACGGTCTTGAAGCCCGCCTCCATGTACGGCGTTACCAAGGTCTGCGGCGAGCTGCTCTGCGACTACTATGTGCTTAAGTTCGGACTGGACATACGCGGCCTTCGCTATCCCGGCATCATCTCCCACGAGACCCTGCCCGGAGGCGGCACCACCGACTATGCTGTCGAGATCTATTACGAGGCCGTCGACAAGGGCAAATACACCTGCTTCCTCAAAGAAGACACCAAGCTCCCCATGATGTACATGCCCGATTGCATCGAGGGCACCATCCAGCTCGCCGAGGCGGACTTCTCGAAGCTCAAGCACCATTCGGACTTCAACCATGCGGCCACGAGCTTCACTCCCGCCGAGATGGCGGTCGAGATCAAGAAGCACATTCCCGAGTTCGAGATATCCTACGAGATCGACGAGCGCCAGAAGATCGCGGACTCCTGGCCCAACTCGATAGACGACTCGGCCGCCCGCGAAGAGTGGGGCTGGAAACCCAAGTGGGACCTTGCCTCGATGACCGAGGACATGCTCAAGCACCTCAGGGCGCGCAAGAAAGCCGGGACCCTGTACAAATAAGAGCGCCCGGACAACAGAGTCATATTTCGATGGGGCCGGCCGCGCGCCGGCCCTCTCCATCTGCCGGGATCATCTGACCGCGGTGTGTACTAAGAATCACTCCCCGATGATCTTCACCAGCACCCGCTTCTTCCGCTTGCCGTCAAACTCACCATAGAAAATCTGCTCCCAGGGGCCGAAATCCAGATTGCCTCCGGTCACGGCCACAACCACCTCTCGTCCCATGATGGTACGCTTAAGATGGGCATCGGCATTATCCTCAAAGGTGTTGTGCGCATACTGCGAATGAGGCTTCTCGGGCGCCAGCGTCTCGAGCCACTTCTCATAATCCGAATGCAGGCCGCTCTCATCGTCGTTTATGAACACCGATGCAGTTATATGCATGGCATTACATAAGATAAGTCCTTCCTTGATACCGCTTCGCTTGAGACAGGCCTCGACCTCGGGGGTGATATTGATGAGCTGTCTCCGGCGCTTGACGTGAAACCACAGCTCTTCACGATGGGTCTTCATGGCATTCCTCCTTAGATGACGGTGGTCTTACCCGTCAATTCGTAGCACGCCGCGCGGGGTGTTTCAAGTCCACAGGCGGAAATCCCCGGCAGCGGCCTGGCCTCCTGCAGGCTTAAGTCTTTGGCGTGGCGGCCTTGAGACAGGGTGACATTTCTATTATGCAGAATACGTGACATTTCTATGTTGTAACTACAGAGGCACGATAAGCATTGAAAATACGTAAGATTTATGGTAAACTTATTGAAGGTGGTAGTATAACTATATCCACATGGGTCCGGGCAAACGTATAGGCTATCAAGAATGCTGGCCGTACGGAGCCCGGTTTGGTGTTTATTGGCTTCCAGCCCGGCGGCCCGGGGCATAAAGGCCGCTGGAATGGACTTGCACTGAAGGAGCCGGCATGACAGCGCTGAGACCCGGAGTGAAAAACCCGAGTACCTGGGTAACCATGTTCCTGGTACTGATGCTGTGGGCGCCCTATCATGTTGTCGCAGACCCTCACGCCTTCAATGAGGATTTCGACTCCAAGGAATACTGTGACACCGCCTATACCACCGCATCCTGGGATACCGTGAGCGCCAGGCTGGAACTCCCGCCATTTGAGATCCTTGCCTCGGGCAGCGCTTCCACGCCGGATACGGCCAATGATATCGCCCTTGATGGGGACTACGCTTATGTTGCTGCGCACTCCTCTGGCCTACAGATTGTGGATGTCACTGACCCGGCAATCCCCACACCCGGCGCCATCTTCGATACCCCGGGGCGAGCCTACGGTGTGGCCATAAGCGGAAACCACGCCCTGGTTGCCGACAATACCTCGGGGCTTCAGATCATAAACATAATGAACCCCGCAATCCCGGTGTTGGCAGGAAGCTACAATACTCCGGGCAAGGCCCTGGATGTCGCGGTAGACGGAGACTATGCCTTTGTCGCAGATGGAACGGCCGGCCTCCAGGTCATAGACATCTCCGATCCTGCATCTCCAGCTTATGCCGGAGATTACGACACGCCGGATGAGGCCCAGGGGATAGTCTTGCACGGAGATTATGCCTTTGTGGCGGACGGCGCCACGGGCCTCCTTGTTATCGACATTGCCGATCCAAGTAGCCCCGGGCCGGCAGGAAGTTACGACACCCCCGGCGAGGCCTGCGACCTGGCAATAAGCGGCGACCTGGCTTTTGTGGCCGACGGGGATTCAGGCCTGCACATCCTGGACATATCAT
>JAUVJV010000409.1 GCA_030592245.1 Candidatus Eiseniibacteriota bacterium | reverse complement strand
GTATTTCTGGCGCCCTTCCTCCTCACAGACCAGTATGCCCATCCGGGCGAGACGGGCGAGCTCGCGGCTAAGGTTGGTCGAGTCCTCCCCAAGTATGTTGGTCAGCTCCCTCACATAGTAGCGCTCACGCGGATGCGTTAGAAGCCACCCAAGAGCCCTGGCGCGCAGCCGAGAGCCAAATAGGCTGTCCAGCATGACGGACTCCTTTCGCAGTAATAATTACTGCACTTGCAGTTAAATATACTGCATTCTCGAGCTATGTCAAGCGAAAAAGAGGCGCTGGGTGCGCGCTGTTGATCGCGAGATCAGATTTGGACGGATGGGCGATACGGCTTGCCCGTTATCCTTTTCACCTCTCGCGGAGGAAGTCGAGTATCCAAGCAGTTTAGGCGGCACAATCACCTGTGTAATGCAATCGGAAGATGCTTGGCATAGAGCGCGAAGTCCTTGTCGGTCGTGAATATCACCAGTCGGTGACGCACCGCCACGGCACAGATCAGAAAGTCGGTATTTGAGCCCTGAATCCCCTTCGCCCGACACACATTGAAAAACCTGGCTGCGGTCACACAGTCCTCATCTGTGACCTGCAAGTCAGGAAACGCACTTAGACGAGTCTCCAGCTTCTTGAACTGTGCTTCTTCACGAATACCCGAGAGCATCTCCTGCCGAATCGGGCCAATCATCTGCACTCGATTGTCAGCAATCAGAGACCGGAGTTCCTGGACCGGCTTTGACGTGGAATCGCTTCCCCGCCGAAGAGCCAATGACCAGACGCTCGTGTCAACAAGGACCTTCATCTTCGCGCTCGCTGCCTCTTGTAGTCGTAGGCCGGATCATACTCGATCGACCCGAACAGTTTCCCGATCTTAACCTGTTCCAGGTGTTGGATATACTCCACAAGCGCCTTTGTCACTGCCGCTTTCTTGGTCCGATGCTTGCCCAGTTTGACTGCCTTCCGAATCAGCTTGTCATCTATCTGAAGATTGGTGGCCATGTTCATCACCTCCACACATATTATGACACAATCGAATGTGTGAAGTCAACGGACTTTTCCCACTGAAGCGATATTTGGGTTGTGAACGTGTTGAGGGGCAGCCATCCCTTCTGGCGTCGCAGGCGCAAGTATACTTGACAGATAGACGGCTCGATGTCAATTACGGTTTCATGATTAACAGGCCTCACTGGACCGGGCAAGTCCGGGACGCCAGGCAGAAGCGCCAAGGTCGCGAGACGCACGCGATCGAATGTAAGATCCGTCCCGGCCGGTTGAATCCTGAAACCCTCCAGGTCTTCTGTCAGGCTTATCCGAGCGGACGGAACTACCTTGTCTGCCCCGGAGTCAGCGAACCCTACAGCCGTCGCGCAGGCAATCTGACCCTCAGGGTGGTGGGATGCGAGCACATCATGCAGAGCCTGAAGACGCAATCCTGATCTATGCTGATCCAACTCCAGCTGCAAACCGGGTCGGATCATCGAGCAGCCCTTCCTTACCCAGAATCCCCTCGGGAGCCTTGCCCGACAGAAGATCATCACGATCTCTCAGCAATCGAGACAGGCCTCATGGTGCCCGGCCGGCAGGGGCGCTTCAGCCGAGCAGTTCATCGAGACCCAACTCCTTGAGCACAAAGTCTATGCTGATATCGGTCCCATCTTCCCTGTTCTTTCTGTCAATGTCATGAATGTGCCCTTTCATGAGCTCGATCAACATGGGCCGGGCATCCGGTCTTCCGGAGGCCTCCCTCGGCGTCATGCCGTCCAGCGCAGGGACAGGTTCATCCAGGAATCTGGTGTAGTGCTCCTCATGGAACCTCTTCATGAGCTCGGCCCGGACCTCGGGCGGTATCGCCTCCGAGGAAGGATCCCCTGGTTTGCGTTCCCGGGTGTAATCCTCATCTGCATACATGTCCGCGACCTTCCCGGCGATCTCGGAGATTTCCTCATCCACGAATCTCACTTGCCTCTCGAAGTGGCGCTGAATCATCTTCTTCCCAAAATCATACAGTTGCCTGGTGAAGGCTTCGAAGATTAGTTTCTCCTCATACAGCTTGATGTTTCCCACTCCGCCCACCCACTCGCTTCCAGTCTCGTGGCGGAACGCAGAGGGCATCTCCTTCTCAATCTCCTGAGACTCGCCCAGGCGCATCCAGCCGTAATATTCAACCTCCGGGGGATCTCCCTCGTCGGGCTCCCGATCGTCCCACTCGAAGTCGGGCTTGGCTTCGAGGATGCGCCCTATCTCCTCGCGGCTACCGGTGATAACATACGTACCAACACAGTGAAAGGAATCCATGCTTTTGAAGATGGCTCTCATCTTCTCCCGGGGCATCTCGAACAGGAACTCGATCAGACCGGACAGATGCTCCATCATATAGGCCTTGTAGCCTCCCTCATCACGGGCATACCCCTCTTCGCCGGCCCGCTCCCGGATGAGAACGAGAAGATCCTGATACACCAGCTCGGGCACCTCATGGCAGACCAGGCCGGGCCTGCTGAAATGCGGATAGTGAGTCAGCCAGCCGAGGATCCGGCTGAATCTCGTTGCTCGTCCGGCAAGTGACCTGTCAACGATGACAAACGGGGTCTTCTCGGCGTCGAATACATCAATGCACTCCGTTGTCTGATGATCCAGGACCCTCTGAATCTCAGTGATGGTGACGAAGGCCCCGCTCTGATACTTCATCATCAAGGCCTCATCGGGCCTCAATCCGGCCCAGCCATCTACCTCCCACCTGTCGGCCAGCGTCTTGCCCTCACCATCTCGTTCAACTAGGAGGCAATGAAGTGCGGCCAGATAGGCAGCGTCATCCTGGTCTTGGCACCTGGTCAGCCCAACAGTGGGAAACGAGCTCATAACCGACTCGAAATGATACTTCCCCATCTCGCCTACGACTCGCTTGATCATCTTTAGTATCAGGGT
>JAUVJV010000285.1 GCA_030592245.1 Candidatus Eiseniibacteriota bacterium | reverse complement strand
GGGTGGGTTCGGGAGATTACACATACGTGGATTCCCGACCACCAATCACTATGGTGCGACCTGCGACGGCGTCGTGATGGCATATCACGCCGGTGCCAGGCTCAGGGATACCGACACGGTTCAGTATCACCCCACAGGAGCGGCATATCCTGTTCAGATAATAGGCTACCTGCTGACTGAGAAGCTCAGGAGTTCGGGGGCTCAGCCGGTCAACAGGGATGGAGAAGCATTCGTGTTTCCACTTGAGCCAAGGGATGTCGAGGCTTCCGCCTTGATAAGGGAGTGCTATGTGAGGGATAAGGGCATTACGACCCCAACGGGACTCAAAGGCGTGTGGCTCGATACCCCTCTCATAGAGATGCGGAACGGTGATGGCTACATTGATAAAGCATTCCCGGGCATGAGGAGGATGTATAACCGGTTCGACATCGACATGCGAAAGGACCCCGTTCTTGTCTTCCCAACCCTGCACTATCAGAACGGCGGCGTGGAGACAGACCCCCGGGGTAAGACCAATCTTGAAGGGCTCTGGGTAGCCGGCGAGGTATCCGGAGGAGTACATGGCCAGAACAGGCTCATGGGGAATTCGACGCTCGACTGTATGGTGTTTGGGAGAAGAGCCGGTATCTCCACCGCGGAATATGTAAAATCGGGTAAGGATGCGGGTGGGCTGACCCTGGAGCACACGAAACGGTATGCCAAACTCCTCAAAGATGCCGGGATAGAGACGGATCGGAGAGCTCCCATAATACTGCCGGAGTACAGGGGTAAGGCGGCATTGGCGCGAATGATCGACGTGTTCTGATGGCCCTCATGCTCCGAGGTTCGCAAGATGTCCGATGATGTGAGCGCGATGGCATTCGGCCCTGTACCATCGAGGCGCCTGGGCCGCAGCCTGGGAGTCAGCAACATACCGGCGAAGACCTGCAGCTATGCCTGTGTCTACTGCCAGCTCGGAAACACCGTGAATATGCGCTCTGAGCGAAAGGCATTCCATGATGCTGTTGCGATCTTCGAGAAAGTGGAACGCAAGATCAGGGAAGCCGGGGACAGATCGGAACCGGTAGACTTCCTGACCTTCGTTTCCGACGGCGAACCCACACTGGATGTCAATCTCGATAGACAGATAGAAATCCTTAAGCCGCTCGGGTTCAAGATCGCGGTTGTCTCAAATGCCTCGCTCATATGGCAGGCCGAAGTCCGGGATGCTCTCGAGAAGGCAGACTGGGTGTCACTGAAGATTGACGCCGTGAGCGAGAGTATCTGGCGGAGGATCAACCGACCCCACAGATCTCTGGAGTTAGACCGGATTCTTGAGGGTATCTCCAGGTTCTCATCGACCCACAGGGGAGAGTGGACGACGGAGACGATGCTTGTCCGGGGCGTCAATGATGCCGCCGCCGAGATACACAAGGTGGCCGAGTTCATTTCAAGTTTGAAGCCTACGAAGAGCTATCTGTCCATTCCGACCAGACCCCCTGCGATGAAGTGGGTGAGACCTCCTGAAGAAGAGGTAATAAACAAGGCTTATCAGATCTTCCGTGAGAAGTCCCTTGAAGTGGAATACCTCATTGGCTACGAAGGAAATGCCTTCGCGTCCACGGGTGATGTCGAGAGCGACCTTCTGAGCATCACGTCAGTGCATCCGATGAGAGAGGATGCCGTTGGTGAGCTCCTGTCAGGGGCGGGCGCCAGCTGGTCACTGATTGACAGGCTCATCGCCGATGGGAAGATGGTGAAAGTGGAGCATGATGATGCCGGCTTCTTTGTGCGCCGATTCCCGGCCGCGGGCGGGAGGAAGTGACACCAGAGGTAAGCCCCATGGCGGCGAATCAGCTGCAGGTCTATGTCGTTGACTTTGCTGCATATCATATAGTATAATAGAAGCAGTGAAGAAGCTGGCGGGGCAGTGTACGGCTGCCCCTTAATCGTGCTTACCTGAAGGGGGAAAAGCATGCTCAGGGCTATCTTGCTAAGTGTGGTTGTTCTATCGCTTTTGGTTTCAAGCAGTTATGCCGACAAAGTCCTTGTAAGGGTCCATTTTGATAATCCCGAGCACCTTAAGGTCGTGGTGGGAGAGTTCGAGGATGTCGCCGGATGGGGAGGCAACCGGTACGCCGATATCGTGGTCGGCTCCGAGCGCGTTGGTGAGCTTAAGGCCCTGGCCCCCAATCACGAGATCCTGATACCCGATGTCGATGCTCATATGCGCTCGATGGGAGTCCTGGGCGTCGGTAGCGCCTACCATACCTATGAGGAGATGTACGCCGAGATGGACAGCGTGACCACCGCCAATCCCTCGTTCTGCAGCCTCCAGTCGATCGGAACCAGCATCGAAGGGCGGGATATCTGGGCCATGAAGATCTCCGACAATGTGGGCACCACCGAGGATGAGCCGCGCGTGCTTTATCTCGGCGCTCACCATGCGAGGGAGATCATAACTATCGAGGTCCCCCTATACATCATGTACTGGTTCACCGATAACTATGGCACCGATTCCCTGGCCACCTTCCTGGTGGACAACCGCGAGATCTGGATTGTGCCCCTCATGAATCCCGACGGAAGAGAATATGTGCAGCATGTGGGTGACTGGAGGAAGAACCGCAGGAACAACGGCGATGGCACCTATGGGGTCGATCTTAACCGGAACTGGGGTTATATGTGGGGCTACGATGACAACGGATCCAGCCCGAACACCAGCAGTGAGGTTTACAGGGGGCCATCAGCCTTTTCCGAGCCCGAGACCCAGGTCATCAGGGACTTTATGGAGACTTACCAGTTCTCCACGTCGCTCTCGTACCATAGCTACTCGCGTCTTTTCCTTTACCCATGGGGCTATGTGTATGACCCCTGCCCGGACCGGGCCGCTTTCGCCGCCCTGGGAGACAGCCTGGCGTCATTCAATGGCTATATCAACCAGCAGGCAGCCGCGCTCTATCCTGCCAATGGCGACAGCGATGACTGGATGTACGGGGAACAGACCACCAAGGACAAGGTCTTCGCCTTCACCCCGGAGGTCGGCACAGAGTTCTATCCTCCGGAATCGGATATTCTCACTCTCTGCGAGGAGAACCTGGGGCCCGCCATCGTGATGGCCGAATATGCCGGAGGCGTGGAACGCATACTGCCGCCGGGGACTCCCGTGATCAATGCCATGGCGGATGATGGTGACGGCAACTATGATGTCTCGTGGACTCCGGATTACTCCGATACGATAAACCCCGCCGTCCGGTTTTCCCTGATAGAGCGTTTCGGCCCGGGGAGAACCACCGACGATGCCGAGGTGGACGAGCTGCATTTTGACCGCGACACGTTCAGGTGGAGAACCACTCAGGCCCACAGTGGAAGCTACAGCTTTTACGGCGGGTATGGCGACGACCGCAACTCCAAGCTCACCGCGAAGGTCCCGATGGATATTACGGCGGATGATACGCTGACCTTCTGGACCTGGTATGACATCGAGGACAACTGGGATTATGCCTACGTTGAAGTCTCCACCGACGGTGGCGCCTACTTCCGCAGCATTCCCGGCGACATAACGACCATGTACAATCCCAATGGTAGCAATGCCGGCCACGGCATCACCGGGAATTCAGGCGGGTGGATACAGGCATATTTCCCTCTGGGTGCTTTCGCGGATTCGACTATCGTCGTCCGGTTCCGCTATAAGACTGATGCTGCTGTCCTGGAAGAAGGCATCTATGTCGATGATATCTACCCGGTTCAGATATTCGACTCAACGGCTGTCCTGAGCGATGCCATCATCGACACCGTCTACAGCGTCTCCAACCCCATCGGAACCTACTACTACGAAGTCAAGGCCATGGACGGCGACGGGCAGTGGGGATATTGGAGCCAGCGCGAGTCCACAACCGTGACGGGTGCCGGCGTAGGTGATACCGGCGGGACCGGCGTGCTGGCCACGTTCAGGAACCCGGTATATCTGGGCTCCGATACCAGACTGGCCATAACCGCGCCCGGAAAGCAGGTTGCGGTGTTTGATGTCCAGGGCAGACTCTTGAGGACCTTGGAGGTCTCCCCTCAGGGTGAGACGGCATGGGATCTTAGAGACAGAAGTGGCAACCTGGTCTCACCGGGCATCTACTTCATGAGCTTCGGCCCGGCCAGAGAGGTTGC
>JAUVJV010000092.1 GCA_030592245.1 Candidatus Eiseniibacteriota bacterium | reverse complement strand
CAGGTAGAGGTATCGCCGATAAACGCCTTCCCCAGGCGCACACCAACGGGTACGAAGAATTTGCTTGCATCCCAGTCGTACTTAATCACAAAGTCCCCGTTACCGATATACCAGCCTTGCCCGAGCTGGTAAACAATGATGGCATTGATCCCCAACGGTGACGACTTATAGTCACCCGATCCGTCGGACTTCTTGCTCCAGGTTTGCTGAAGCAGGAAGGCCAGGTACATCTTGTCTTTCAGAGCACGCTGCGTGACGGCCCCTGCGAGGCCGAAGCCCCACTTGGGATTGCCGAATGCGCTGCTCTGTGCGGGAAAGTTGATCTGGGGGCCTATACCCCACCTGCCCGTTGCCCACTCATTGATTATACCAAGAACAAAGAGATCCGAGGAGCCGAAGCCATAGTCACCGGCGCTGTTCTCAACCGCTCTCAGGGTGAGCCGGGGGAGCAGGGTCAGGGGCATGCTCTCAGACTTGGCAAACGGAGCCACGAGCCGGAACTGCAGGAAGCCTTTGTTTCCCGGGGGCCTTATGCCACCCGTGTCCAAGCTGTCGTCATTGTAGTCGTAAAAGCCTTCATAGGCGAACTGGAAGCTCCACTGAGATGCTGTAGCATCCACCGCCATGGACTCCCTGCTCTGCTCCTGCCCCATCACCGGTATGCAGATGGACAGGGTGATCAGACCAACCATGGCGGCAACCGCCAGAGTACTGCCAACCCCGTTCTTCCCGATCCGTTGCCCAATCTTCATGTCTCCTACCTCCTTATGCTCCACTGTGACACCTTTCCTTTCTATCTAAGTGATGGGCCTGATCTCCCGGGTGGTCATCACACCTGCCCGGGCAATCTCCCCCAATACCTTTACGGCCCCCAGGAGAGTCCTGAATCTCTCGCTATCGAGGTGCGCCTGCACATCCTCACCCTCGGCAAGCACCTCCATATAAAGAAACTCAGCCTTCTCGGAACCCCACCGTCGATACAACCTGCCTTGTTCTGCTTCCTGAAGCTCTACCTCGGACCTGTTCAGCCAATCCACGGTCTGCTCGAACTCTCTCAGCTTGTCCGGCAGAATACTGAAGCGTACCAAGAGAGTTATCATTCAAACCTCCATAATTATGTGCCAAAACCCGCAAAAGTCAATAGCAATTGGCATGCCAGAGAGCCAGAATCACATAACATAGATAACTTACTGATCAACAAACAGTTAGGACGGGATTGGGATTCTGGATCTCTCGGAAGATCCTTTCAAGCCCGCCATATATGGCGGGAATGTCTTATACGGTGGCTGGCCCGTGCTAGGTAGGCCTTTCAATTCTGAGTTTCTTGATCCGGTTGCGGAGGGTACTTGGATTGATATCGAGAATTCTGGAAGCGCCCTGCTCGCCCTCAATTCTCCAGCTGCATTGCTTGAGAACCGTCGTGATATGGGCTCTTTCGGCCTGCTCCAGCGTCATTTGAGAACCAGGCCCTCCCGTCTCACCTGCCTCAGGCGCCAGAGACCTCAGATCCTCGGCGAGATTGAGAACGGGCCCATTGGTACTTAGCACCGCCCGCTCAATCACGTTCCGGAGCTCGCGGACATTGCCGGGCCACGTGTAGGCGGCGAGCGTTGCCATCACGTCTCGAGGCACTTGGTTGATCTGCTTACCCAGTTTGCGCGCGAAACGCTCAACAAAGGCCTCCACCAGGGGCTGGATATCGGCCTTTCGCTTCCTCAAGGGTGGAATAGTCATGGGATAGGTGCTCAACCTGTGGTAGAGATCCTGCCGGAAGTTGCCTGCGGCCATCTCCCGCTTGAGCTCCCGGTTGGTAGTAGCAACCACCCGGACATCCACTTTAACCGTACGGGTACCCCCGAGTGGCATGAACTCCCCACCCTCGAGCACCCGTAAGAGCTTGGGCTGGAGCTCAAGCGGCAGCTCGCCTATCTCGTCCAGGAATATGGTGCCGCCGTCGGCCAGCTGGAAACGGCCTTTTCTGTCCCTGTCGGCGCTCGTGAAGGCCCCCTTCATGTGGCCAAAGAGCTCGCTCTCCAGGAGACCGGCCGGGATGGCGGCGCAATTGACCTTGATAAGGGGCCTGTCCTTCCGGGGACTCGCATCATGAACCGCACGCGCGATCAGTTCCTTGCCCACCCCGGTCTCGCCCTCGATCAGGACCGTGGTGTCGGTAGGGGCTACCTGGGCCACCCGGCTCAGCACATATGTCAACTCGTCGCTCGAATGGATGATATGCCGGAAGTCCTGGTCGAGGACGACCTCCTCCTTAAGGTATATGTTCTCTTCCTGGAGGCGCTCCTTGAGGTCCTCGATTTCCTTGAACGCGGCCTCGGCGGCGGTCACATCCGCTCCGATACTCAACGAGCCCATTACCCTGCCGTCGCGGTCATACAGGCGGACATTGGACCAGGTAATCACCAGCTCGCCGCCGTCTTTTCCCGTGATCGTAGACCTGTGATGCGGATATGACCCTCCCCGGATATAGTCTTCATGATCTGTACGGGACCGCTCGCATTCGCCTTCAGGGTGGAAATCCCTGAACCAGTTCTTGCCCACAACCTCCTGGCTCCGGTAACCCATCTTCTCAAGCAGGTTGGGATTGACATAGTTGACCGTCCCGTCCGGATCGAGACCGACGACCAGGAGATGCACCTGCTCTAACAGGGTACGCCAGCGGCGCTCGTTCGCGGCAATCTCCTTTGACATGATGGCCGAGCGAACCACATCGCTGCTAAGTTGGAGCCCCATGACAAGAACAATGCCCATGAAGGCGAAGGTGATGAGATAAGGCGTATGGACCAGACCGGTATCGACCAGGCCCGAGTGGATCCCGGCTGCCACGAGGAAGGCCGTAATGCTGAAACCCACCAACAGGGTCCCGCGCTTTCCGCCGAGGCGCCAGGCCCGCACGGCGGTATCCATCACATAGACCACGATCGCCATGACGCTGATATCGGCCAGAAACCTCCACATGCTGTTTGTACCCACGACGAGCGAGTAGCGCTCTCCACCCGGCAGCACGAGCTCACGCAGGTGCGAAACATCTGTGTACAGGAGCCCGTAGGGAGCCAGGAAGTTGATGAACAGAATCAGACACCAGCATGTAGTTATTGCGACGGCCAGCCAGCGACGGGCCACGCCGAAGTAGAGATACGTGAACCAGACAAGTCCGACAAGCAGCATGAAGATAAAGACATGGGAATACTTCAACGCCTGGATATAGGGCTCAACGGCACTGGCACGGAGCATCGAGAGCTCGGCAAACGCGTTTCCCGCTGCTCCGAAGGCCGAGATACTGAAGAGAAGGTGAACCAGCGAAGTCCGGTGGCGGAGCCACACGAAGAGATACAGGACCGCCAGCGAAAAACTTACGGCTGCCGCCGCAGACCATGCGATCGTCAGAATACTCATTGTCGTGTGGACCGCCGGATTTCCGTCATCTCATCTGTCTCACTGTATTTGTCCCACCATTTGATCCAGACCTCTATATTAGTGATACCACCTGGTGATTCCCTTTTCAAGCATTTGGACATGCCCTGTCCGGGAGACGATCCGACACTGCAAAGCCGACATCAACATAGCTCGAGCCTTGCGACATGGATTTCCGGGGCCGCGACAAGGCCGGCGGATGGGCGATACAGCCGTGCTGATCACTTCACAGATGAAGAAAATCCTTGACATAGTTGCCGATTTACATGAAAATCGTCATACGATGTCGCGAATATCTAAGTTCAACCGATCTCTGGAGTTATCATGGGTGCCGAACCCTGTTACGGGCTCGGCTGCTGTCTTCTTGTGGGGAGCAAGGCAAACCGGCAAGACGACATTCCTCCGTGATGACTATCCCGATGCACGGTTCTATGATCTCCTGGACACAACCCTGAGTGCCGAACTGATTGTACGTCCACAGACCCTTCGCGAGGAGATACTGGCGGAGCGTCCCGGGCTGGTCATTATCGACGAGGTCCAGCACGTCCCTGCCCTGCTGGAGCAGGTGCACTGGCTCCTTGAGAACACTTCCACCCACTTCATACTATGCGGGTCAAGTGCCCGGAAACTGCGGCGCCGGTCCCGGAACCTCCTTGGTGGCCGTGCTGTTGATTTCCACATGATGCCCCTCACAACCCGGGAAATCGGAAACGTTGACATCTCACGGGCCCTTCAGCACGGTATGATCCCCGTTCACTACCTTGCCGATGACCCAGGACCGTTACTGAAAGCTTATGTCAACAACTATATGAAGGCCGAGATCATCGATGAGTCCGTAACACGCAATATCCCAGCCTTTTCTCGATTCCTGGAGATCGTGGGACTCTGCCACTCTCAGCAGATCAACTATGCAAGTTTCGCACGCGAGACAGGTGTTTCGTCCAGTACCGTCCGCAGCTACTTTCAGATATTGGAGGACACCCTCCTTGGATTCACACTGGAACCCTGGAGAAGAAGAAAGAAACGGCGGCTGGTTGAGACGGCGAAGTTCTATCTGTTCGACGTCGGAGTTGCCAATCAGCTTCACCCGGAATCTCAAGTAGTGGCCGCCGGATCTGACCGCTTTGGCCGGGCCTTCGAGCACTTCATCCTCAACGAGGTCCGCGCCTTCCTTGAGTACAAGCAACTCGACCACCCCATCAGTTTCTGGCGAACCAGCTCCGGCTTTGAGGTTGATCTTATCGTCGGCAATATGGATCTTGCAGTCGAATGCAAGTCGACCAGGAAGATCCGGACAACCGACCTCAAGGGCCTGAGGGCGTTGAAGGAAGAGAACACACCGCGGCGGGCTATCGTCGTGTCGCTTGCGGAAGGACTCCGCACCACGGATGACGGTATTGAGATCCTGCCCTGGCGCGCATTCTGCCGGGAACTCTGGGCCGGCCGCATAATATAATACCCGCCTTTTCCGGACTTCACGGCTGCCCGTGATCCCTCGCAGTCAAGATCATGCCGGGGCAATGCCGCTTTCGCCTGCTTGTGGCTCTGTCCGCTCAAGGCACAAATGCATTGTGTTCAATTTCATCGGCCCATATAATCCCAGCATGGAATTGTCCGCACCCGCAAAAGCGGAGTACGCCACAGAGCGCAAGGGACTTGTGATCTCGGCTGTCACATGCCTGGTTGTCGGCTGCGTTGCGATTGTCTTCGTTTATCTGAGCTCGTCTCAAGCTATTCTGCTGGACGGCGTCTTCAACATCATCTATTTCCTGACCGGGCTCTTCACTCTGAGGATCGCCCGGCTCTTAAGGGAACCCGGGGATGAAGAGTTTCCCTTCGGCTTCGCCTATTTCGAGCCTCTCATTAATGGCGTTAAGGGCGCCCTGGTTCTGGGCATGTCGCTCATCGCCCTTGCCGGTGCGGTGACCGCCGCCGCTAGCGGCGGCCGCGAGATCGAGGCGGGAGCTGCCGTGGGATACGCAGTTTTCGCCACCGTGGCCTGCTGGGGCGCTTTCCTCGGCATAAGACGGGTCTCGAAGCGGACCAACAGCCCGCTTCTTAGAGCAGACGCTGCCAACTGGATGGTGAATGGTGCGGTCTCCACTGCCGTCCTGCTGGCTTTCCTCAGCATGTACCTGATTCGTGCCATGGGCGCCGATCATCTGCTGCCATATGTTGACCCCGTCCTGGTCATAGCCCTGGTTGTTGTTACCATATCGGTGCCGGCAAGGCAGGCCTGGAAGGCGTTGATGGAGATGCTCAACCGCGCTCCCTCGGTCAAAGTGAGAGCGCGCATAAAGACAATAGTCGAGTCCTCTATCCGTGACCTTCCCGCCGAGCAGGTCTTTGTGCGCGTGGTACAACCCGGCCGGCTGCGATACGTATCGGCACACATAGTCTTACCCGGGGATTTTAAGACAGAGAGTCTTGGGATCTTCGATGAAATTCGCAGAAGGATCTGGGAGGCATTGCAAACTGATCACCCGGGTACGATCCTGGATGTGGTTTTCACGACGGAGTTGCGCTGGGGCGTGGACGCGAAACAGGGCGGGGTGTAGCCTATGATCAATCGGGCAATGACCAACACCTGTAAGCTGACGGCTCTGATTCTGACCTGCGCCATCTTGCTCCTGACGCGGCCGGCTTCCTCGCAGGGCATGGAGGCATCCCCGATGGACGCGCACCCGGCGGAGGCGTCCGCCGCTACGGCTGAGATGCGTGAGGACTCCGCGCCTGGTCCGATACCCATTGAGGATCTCCCCTCGCAATCCGAGGAAACGGACGACCTCCTGGAAGGCATACGAGAGCGCCTCCTGGCCGATTCGACCCTGCTCGCAATCCGCGGTCTTATCCCATCGGCCAGTGAAGGCGTGGACACACTCTGCACAAGGAGCGTGGAACTGCTGGACTCCCAGCCAACCCTCCGGAGGCTGCGCAACCTCGAGAGTGATTGGCATGGCGTGATCGGGGAGATTGGTGGATGGCAAGAGTCATTGGGCGACAGAATATCGGCTATCGGTTCTGAGGTCCACGAGCTCGCGCGCTTAAAACAGACATGGCGGATGACCGGGGCTCGCGCCGGAGAAGACAGGCTGCCTGGCGAAGTTGTGGCCGCGATCACCCGGACCATATCCGACATTGGGGAGACCGAAGACATCCTGTACGAGAGACGGAATGAACTGCTTCTGCTTGACTTCCAGGTGGCTGATCTGGTCTCGAGATGCCGGAACAGGACAGACGTGGCATCCGCAGAGGCCGACCGCATGCGCGAACAACTGCTGGTGGCCGATGCTGCCCCCCTCTGGAGTCCGAAAGCGATATCAGAAGCAGACAACCGCATGGGTCTGAAGGTCAGGAGCACGCTTGCCGATCATATCCACGCGCTCCGGGCATACATAGAGAGCAACCTGTCGCGAGTCGGACTACATCTTGCGGTTTTCCTTGTGTCCGCCATCTGCATTGCCCTGCTCGGCAGGTATGCGCGGGCCCATGCCGATGGCGACGGGATCCTGGCGGGTGCCGCCGAGGTGCTCCGGCAGCCCATCCCTGCGGCTGTCCTGATAGCCATTTTGGTGGACGGAGCCATCCACGCCCACCCCCCGGGAGCATGGACCCTGACACTCGATCTCCTTCTGCTGGTCCCGCTGCTGGCCATGGTCCCACGGCTTGTGGATTCGCGACTCCGCATAGCCATATATGTCCTGGCAGCAGTTTACCTGCTTGATGCCGGTCTCGATGTCCTGCCGCAGCATTCCTTCGCGGGACGCATTTTGAAGCTGGGTGTCAAGATCACGCTCATAATGACCGCTATCCGGCTGATGCGGTGGTTGTATCTCCCGACAGGCCAGGCTCCCGGACGCAAGCGCAGGTTTGCCACACTGGCGCTTGGGGCGGTGACCGGCATTCTGGCGGCCTCCGCGGCAGCCGGCGTGGTTGGCAATGTATCTCTTTCAACCGTGCTGCTCGAGGGCACTCTGGGGTCGGTCTATCTTGGCATTCTTATGATGCTGGGTGTTCTCGTGCTCCGGAATATTGTCACGGTGATACTGAGGACCGGGCTTGTCAAGCGAACCAACCTCGTGCGGAGGCATGGCGATGGCCTCCGGCTCGGCATTCTGACAGCACTGAACTTCGCCGGCGCTCT
>JAUVJV010000125.1 GCA_030592245.1 Candidatus Eiseniibacteriota bacterium | reverse complement strand
TGCCGGCAAGGCGCCTGGCGGCCGAAGGCACCTCGAAGGACCCGGGAACCCACACCACATCGATCTTCCCCTCATCCGTATTGTGTCTCCGGAGACAGTCCAGGGCTCCATCCAGCAGGCGGTTCGAAATGGCCTCGTTGAAGCGGCCGACCACGATGCCGAAGCTCCGCTTCCTCCCATCCAGCATTCCCTCGAATACCTTGTGCATTCTCTTGCCTCCTCTCGCTCTCGAGCTGTGCTACCATAGTAGAGCTCCCACTTAGACCTGACACTATTCAGTTGTCTCAAACGCTGTCCAGAAAGTGTCCGAGCTTGATCCGCTTGGTCTGCAGGTATTTCACATTGTCGGGATTGGGACTCACCTCGATCGGGATCCGCTCTACCACCTCGAGACCGTAAGCCTCAAGACCCACTATCTTGCGCGGGTTGTTGGTGAGCAACCTGATCTTGCTCAGACCCAGGTCGGCCAAGATTTGCGCGCCTATCCCGTAATCCCTCGGATCGGCAGGAAATCCCAGTTCCTCATTGGCCTCGACCGTGTCCAGACCGCCATCCTGAAGAGCATAGGCCTTGATCTTGTTGGCGAGCCCGATGTCCCGGCCTTCCTGCCTCATGTAAAGAAAGACCCCCGTATCCGATTTCCCGATCATGGCGAGCGCCTTCACCAGCTGCTCGCCGCAGTCACAGCGGAGCGATCCTAAGAGGTCCCCTGTCAGGCACTGTGAATGTACCCTTACAAGAGGCGCCTCTTCGGCGCCTTTGGGATCTCCCTTCACCAGGGCGATGTGATGATCGCCGGAGATCACGCTCTCGTAGAGATGGAGTTCGAAATCACCGTACTTGCTCGGAAGCCGGGTCGTAACCAGCCATTTGACCAGCACTTCCCTGACCCTTCTGTACTCGATGAGGTCGGCGATCGTAATGAACTTGAGCCCGTGCTCCTCGGCCATCTCAAAAAGCCGTGGCACTCTCGCCATGGAACCATCCTCATCCATGATCTCGCACAACACGCCTGCGGGATAAAGCCCGGCGAGCCTGGCGAGATCAACGACAGCTTCGGTGTGGCCGGCCCGCCTCAAGACTCCCCCTTCCATCGCCCTCAATGGGAAGATGTGACCCGGCCTGGCAAGATCCCACGGCTTGGCCTCCGGATCTATCAGGGTCTTGATCGTCGCCGCCCGGTCATGGGCCGAGGTCCCCGTGGTTGTACCCTCCTTGGCGTCAACGGAGACGGTGAACGGGGTTCCCATCCGCGCCGTGTTATCCGCGACCATGGGGCTCAAGCCAAGCTCGTTCAGCCTTTCAATGGTCATCGGAGCACAGATGAGGCCCCTGCCGTGCTTGGCCATGAAGTTGATGACATCGGGTGTTACCTTATCCGCCGCGCAGACGAAGTCGCCCTCGTTTTCGCGGTCCTCATCATCCACGACGATAACCATCTTGCCGTCTTTGATGTCCTTGATCGCGTCTTCTACCGAGTCAAACCCTTTCACTCCGGTCCACCTCCCTTTCCAAAAACAGCGAGTGCAACGTACCTGGCGATCATGTCGACCTCGACATTGACGGAGCATCCCACGCGCCAGTTCCCTATGATTGTGTTCTCAAGTGTGTGAGGTATCAGGGTCACCTCTACCAGGGGGCCGCTCAAGGCCTTCACGGTCAGGCTCACCCCATCCAGGCAGATCGAACCCTTCTCATGTATGAAAGGCCGGAGGCGATCGGGGACCTGTATCGAGTAATCCAGGTTTCCGCGCCCTGCACTTCGCCTTAAGCGGATGATGCCCGTAGAGTCCACGTGGCCCGAGACCAGGTGGCCCGAGATCCTGTCCCCGAGCCGGAGCGCGGGCTCCAGGTTTACCGGCGAACCCTGGCCGAGGTCCGAGAGATTGGTTACCTTGAGCGTCTCGGCCACGGAGTCAAATGAGAAGAGATCTCCGCTGACGTTGGTCGCGGTCTGGCAGACGCCATTGACAGCGACGCTGTCTCCCATGGCAAGATCACCTGCCGTTTTGCCCGCCCTGATCTTGAACGTGGTGGTGCCCCCTTTCTTCCCCAGGGACTCCACCACGCCGATCTCTGTGACTATTCCGCTGAACAAGTTCCTTACCTCATTGAGGGTACAGCTTTATCATCAGGTCGGGATCGACCCGCTCTATTTCATCGATCTTGAAACCATGACTCTTCCCTATGGCGCTTACGTCGATTTCCGAGAAAGCTCCCAGCCCGTTAAGATCTCCCATGACACGCGGTGCCACGAAAAGCACCAGCTTGTCCACCAGGCCCCGCTCGAGGAAGGAAGAAGCGACGACACCTCCACCCTCCACAAACAGGTGCATCACGCCTCTCGATCCCAGGTCGTCAAGCACCCTGCGGATATCGACTCGCTCCCGTGCGTCAACGCGTCCCCCTCCGCCAGCACGCCCCCCTCCACCGGTGCGGCCGCGCCGGCCGGCCCCTACCCTGACCACCGTGACTCCCCGGGCCTCGAGCCTGGCGACGCGCTTCTCGCTCCCACGACAGTGGTAGACAAGCGTCGGATACCTGTCCGCGGTGCGGACGATATCCGAGCCCGCCGGTATTCTCAAGCCGCTGTCCAGGACGCATCTGAGATATTCCTTTCGTCTCGGGCTGGGCAGCAGTCCGGGATTATCCTTTACCACCGTGCTCGCCCCGACCAGAATAGCCTGGGCCTCGGCCCTCATGCGCCTCGCGCTCCGGCGGGAAGCCGCTCCGGTTATCCACCTGGACTCCCCTTTCCTGGTCGCGATCTTTCCGTCAAGCGTCTGGGCCAGCTTTAGTGTTACAAACGGGACTCCCTGGTTCATGAACTTGACATAGGACTCGTTGATCTTCCGGGCCGCACCCGCCTCAAGACCCACCATCACCTCGATGCCCGCCTGCCGGAGTTTCCTTATCCCCCTGCCACGCACTATGGGATTGGGGTCCCGGATGGCCACGAAGACCCTGCGGATTCCGTTCTCTATTATGGCGTCGGTGCAGGGCGCTGTCTTGCCCCAGTGGCAGCACGGTTCGAGGGTCGCATAGAGGTCTGCACCCTTCACCCTATAGGCCGCGTCTCCCAATGCCTCGATCTCAGCGTGGGCAAGCCCCGGCCGGCGATGATGACCCTTCCCGATGATCCGCTTTCCTCTTGCTATCACCGCGCCGACGGCCGGATTGGGATGAGTCCGTCCTTTGCCCATGGCGGCCTCCGAAAGCGCCACCCTCATCAGGTCCCGCTGCCATTCTTTCCAGACACTCATAACCGGCTCCATGCAGCAAGCAAAACCAAAAACAAAAAACCCGAGGTCTAACCCTCGGGGCTCGCAATCATGTTTGATCAACCTTCTCTCATCCGGACTCTACCGTCGGCTCCGGAATTTCACCGGATCTGCAGCCTTATCAGCCGCTCGCGGGCTTTCACCGCCGGTGGGGAATCTCACCCCGCCCCGAAGGCCATACTGTCACTCGGAATGTAGCACAGCCCGCATACCTCTGTCAAGAAAAAGGGCAGAAAATGGGGACAGACACCTATTTCCGGTGAACGGAAATAGGTGTCTGTCCCCATTTTCTGCCCTCTCTAAGTCAGCAGGGCATCGGCGAAGACTTCTGCGTCGAAGGGTTCCAGATCCTCGGCGGTCTCGCCGGTGCCTATGTAGAGGATCGGGATACCGAATTCCCTTGCGATCGCAACCACGATACCTCCCTTGGCGGTGCCGTCCAGCTTGGCCACAACAAGACCGGTCACCCCGCAAGTTTCCGAGAAGGCCCTCGCCTGGGAAATGGCGTTCTGGCCGGTGGTCGCATCCAGCACCAGCAGCACCTCATGGGGTGAACTCTCAACCAGCTTGGCCGTGACCCGCCCGATCTTGGCCACCTCGTCCATCAGGTTCTTCTTGGTCTGAAGCCTGCCAGCAGTGTCTATAATGACCGTGTCCACATCCCGGGCGATGGCCGCGGACACCGCATCATAAGCAACGGAAGCCGCGTCGGCCCCCATCTTGTGTTTGACGATGTCCGCTCCCACCCTGCCGGCCCAGATCTCCAGTTGCTCGATCGCGGCCGCCCGGAAGGTGTCAGAGGCGGCAAGCAGCACTTTCTTCCCCTCGCCTGTCAGCCGCCGAGCGAGTTTGGCTATGGTGGTGGTCTTCCCGGTGCCGTTAACCCCCACCACCATCACAATGTGCGGCCGGGTCGTGGTATCAATT
The DNA here is from genome assembly GCA_030592245.1 of Candidatus Eiseniibacteriota bacterium. Lineage (GTDB taxonomy): Bacteria > Arandabacterota > Arandabacteria > Arandabacterales > Arandabacteraceae > JAUVJV01. The sequence goes on along the minus strand of JAUVJV010000125.1, from coordinate 2,587 downwards.
TCCGGGACGTTTTCCAGGGAGAGAATCCCGACGATCTCTTCCCGGATCGCCTCCCGCACGGTCTGCTCGTTCAAGGAGATGCCGGATGAGGAGACCTGCTCGACTATGTGTGCGGAGGTCCTCACCCCGATGTCGGCGCCGACCAGGAGCTCGTCGATCTCCTCCAGGATGCGGGCCTTGTCCCCTCCGCCGCGCATGATGCGGGTCAGCCCGTCGCTCAGCAGGTTCCTGCTTTTCCTGAGGCGGGTCTTAAGATTCTTTATCCTGGAAACAAAGTCTTTCTTCACTTGCTTGGTATCATCCCGCAGCGGAGGGCTCAAGCTCCTCCTCAGGGGCCCCTTTCATCCTGACGGAGACCATCCGTGACACACCCGGGTCCTCCATGGTCACGCCGTAGAGACAGGTTGCAGCCTCCATGGTCTTCTTGTTGTGAGTCACCATGAGGAACTGGGTCTGGTCCGAGAGATCCCGGATGAGATCCACGAACCTCAGGACATTGGCATCATCGAGGGGCGCGTCCACCTCGTCCAGCAGACAGAAGGGACTCGGCTTGGTGTAATAAACCCCGAAGAGAAACGCGATCGCCGTCAAGGCCCTCTCCCCGCCTGATAAGAGTGAGATGTGCTCGAGCTTCTTGCCCGTCGGCTGGGCCAGGATGTCGATCGGCGACTCGAGGGGATCATGCTCATACCTCAGCCTCAGGTCCGAGGCGCCTCCCTGGAACAGGATCTCGAAATTCCTCCGAAAATCTTTCTGAACCTGGGTGAAGGTCTCCATGAACTCGGTCCTGGCCCGCTTGTTGATCTGGAGGATGGCCTCGTCCAGGCTACTTCTCGCCTTTAAGAGATCATCACGCTGATCTTTAAGAAATTCATATCGTTCCTTCTCAACATCATATTCATCCAGCGCAACGAGGTTGACGGGGCCCAGGGTCCGGAGATGTCCCTTGAGAGTGGAGAGTTCCTCCTCGCAGTTCTCGCTCGGCTGGAGGCCTTCGGGATCGACCTCGGCTATGTCCACTTCGTATTCCTCGAGCATTCTCTCGCGCAGACTATCGCTCTTCACACCCAGGATCTCCACTTCGGAGATCAGCTCCTGCTTCCCTGCGAGCGCCTGCTCCCTTCCGGCGGCAGCGGTCTTGATTCGCTCGCGCCTCTCCTCGATTTCGGCCTCGATCCCGTGCTTACTATCCAGGGTCTTCTTCCGCTCGTCCTCGAAACCTCCGAGAACCGTGAGGAGCTCCTTGACCTCACCCATCAGCTCTTCCTCATCCCTGGTGAGCGTCACCCGCTTCGCCGTAAGATCGCTGATGCTATGGTCGGAGCCCTTGAGTTCAGACTCTATACCCTCGATCTCCTTCGAGATGCGCTCGACCGTCGTATCAAGGAAGCCGCCATTGGATTGGAGTCTCAGGATCTCATTATTGGTGCTCTCGAGTTCCTTCTGAAGAGCCTCAACACGCTTCTCGAGGCTCGAGCCGTCTTCGGTGTCCTCAAAGATCTCGCGCTGCGATACATCAAGCAGCTGTTTCTCGCTCGACGCATCGCCGAGCTGCTTCTCGATGGCATCGAGTGAGTTCCTGAAACCTTCCATGTCCTTCCCGATATCGGTCATCGACGACTGGAGAGAATCCCGCTCCGCCGTCCTGCTCTCGAGGATCTTCTCCCGCTCATTAAGGGCAGCTCTTGTATGACCCAGGTCGTCGTCGTTCTCCTCCTTCTGCCGGTGCAGCTCATCGAGGCCGGCCTTAAGCTCCCGGAAGGCCTTCTCCTGTTCCTCCGCGAGTTCCTCAAGCGCCGCGGCCTCCCCGGCCAGGTCCTCGACCTTGTCCCTCCGGCCGATGTAGACACCGGATTCCGGGCCTTTGCTTCCCGAGCGTACGATGCTCCCCCGGAACACCGCGTCCCCGTCGGGAGTGACATAACTGCAATGGCCATTGCTCGAAGGCCGGGAGAGCTCAAAGGCATCCTCGAGATTCTCGACAACATAAACATCGTGAAGCAGGTAGTCGAAGAGCTCGCGGTACCGGGGCTTGCACTCGACGAAGTCCATTACCCTTCCTATCACGCCATCGGGCTGCCTGACGCCCTCATCCGGCTCCATGCGCATCGGAATGCTGTCGAGCATCACCAGGGTCGCCGGACCCTTATTATCTTCCTTGAGCTTCTGAATCGATCCGGCTGCGTGTCCTCTTCCGTCGACGACCACATACTGGATCGCGTCGGAGAGCGCGGCCACGACCGCCGGCTCATAGCGGCTGTCGGTACACTTCACGATATCGCCCACGACGCCGTGCACTCCCTGCTCGGCGGTACCCGACTTCATCAGGGCCTTGACTCCGCTTTCATAGCCTTCATAGCGCTCAACCAGCTCCCGCAAGATCTCATGCCGGGATGACGCACGGGCGGCTTCCTCACCCAGTCTCGCGCGCTCCTCGCGGTTGCCATCCATCTTCTCAGTGAGTTCGGAGATCACACGCGAGAGCTCCCCGGCCTTTTTCGACTGGGATAAGTCCGTGGCCTTAAGCTTCTCAGACTCCGCCCGGACCAGGTCGATCTCCCGCTGTGCCTCATCGATCCGTTTCGAC
>JAUVJV010000377.1 GCA_030592245.1 Candidatus Eiseniibacteriota bacterium | reverse complement strand
TGACGGAATAGGACAAGGTCACCAAGGTCGCTCTACTCATCTTTTGGATATCGATGTCATTGTCATCAAGGATCTTCCTGAGGGAGTCGGCATAGTGAAGCTCGAGTGAAGTGTTCCACTCAGCCGACGTATGATCCTCCGCGAACTCAACGCAGGTAGTCCCCTTGAGAACCAGCTCCACCACTTTTTCCTCGAGAACGCAGCCCGGACCAACCGCAAGCACACATACCAGCAGGGCCAGGACTGTACACATCATGGTTTTCATATCATTTCACCTCTTTTTCCCATTGATTAGTACTTCCCGAAACCAAGGCTGAACGTGATGCTATTGCGTTTGCCCAAGTCGAATTCAACTTGCCCCGCCACGTATTGAACGGATGCCAGCACGCCCAATGACGCGCGGAAACCATAGGTGGCATCATACTTTACATCCACGATACTGGGACCGCTGGAGGTCTTGCCCTCATACTGGACATCCGCCGAATAGGAATCAAGCGAGAGTCCCGCATAGGGCTCGATCGCGGCTCCACCCTTCCTCCAGATCTTGCTTCCCTCGACCCCAAGGGTCCAGGCCGTGACTTTAAACATATCGTTTCCGGACTCGTTCGTGCCGGCCTTGAAATCGGAGTACATGAAGCCCGCGGCAATGTTGTAGCCAAGATCGGGATTGAGATACTGGGATATGCTGTGCCGCACTCCGACGCCCCAGAGCGCCAGGTCGCCCATCTCATTATCTCCGAGCTTGCCGGCCGCAAATCTTATTATCCCCTCCGTCCCCTTGACGGAGCCGAAACGGAGCTGAGGCACCGCCATGGCGAATGAGCCAAGGTCGAAACCGCCGGGGAAGAAGAACTTGGCTCCAGCATCCCCCTCGGCCTCTACCGCATCACCGGGCCCGACAACCGTGGAGGCATCGACCGAGGTCTCAGGCGAAAAGCCCTCCTCGGTGGTTGCCCTGAAGGTCTTATCCTTGTCCTTGAACCAGGTACCCATGCCCCTGAACTCGAGTTTTACGAACCATCCATCGGGCGGGATATAGGCAGACTCAAAGAGTCCCAGATTAAGATCCGTCCCGGCAGCCCCGATAAGCGGATCGAGATACCCCCTGGCATTATCCTCGCCGTAAACCGAGAGCTGATCCTCAACCGACGCCGACACGGCCGTAGCCAGCAGCAGCAACCCCAGAGCCAGTCCTGCTATGGGACCATGACGTACTTTCATACCCATCCCTCCTTCCGTGGAACCATCACACTAGAATCTCACATGTGCGCATTCTAAGACGGCTGGCGGGAAGGTGTAAAGAAAAAAGTCACGGTTTCGCTGAACTTTCGCAATCTGTGAGAAGTGCTTGAGGCTTGCAGGATTGCTGAGTCTATTCGAAGCGGAAGCTTTTAGCCGTTTCCTCGAACACGCCCTCATAGAACATGAACTGGTGAGCCTGGGCAATGCCGGCGATCAAGTAGGCCCTCTTGTTCTTGATGAAGGTGTAGCCGATGGCCTTCATGGGATAACCGTCCGAGGTAAACTCGAACTTGAACCAGCGCACATCAACACCATCGATCATCATGTCACCGGTCTCAGATGCGCGGAATTCCGGAAGGCAGCTACCCTGGTCATCCACCAGCCTAGCGAAGTAGACTTCGAGCTCGGGCTCCCGGTCGAGATCCTCAATATCCACAGTCACGTGCTCCGAGAACTCGTCAAGGTCGTCTTCCCAGGGACTTGTGGCCTCCACCAGCGCGGTCTCGACCCCATCTCCCTCGGTCACTTCCCAACCGGTGTGGAACCTGACGGAGAAGCCTTCGGAGCGACTGTAGTATCTTCCGGGTTCAGCTGCCTGCTCACTGGAGCATGAGAAAGCGAGAAGACCTGCAGATATTATCGCGAAGACGAAGTAAGCCGGCACCTTGATTCTATGCATGGATGTCCCACCTCCACTGTTGCATATCGGCGATGGGACATCCGGGGTTTAACAATGCACCCTGCCGGTGAAGATCGGCCGGCTAACATCAGCCGGCCTCAACCTTCGGAGGCGGGCCTTCCCTCTCACCTAGAGGAGCAGCTGCCCGGGCCACGTTTCTCAAGATACCGCTGGTGATACTCCTCCGCCCGGTAGAACCTGGCGGCCGGGACGATTTCGGTTGCTATCTCCCTTCTATGCTGTCCGGCCTCTTCAAGGGCTTCACGTGAAGCGCGCGCCGCCTTCTCCTGCTCGGCATCGTGGAAGAAGATGGCCGACCTGTACTGGCTGCCCACGTCCGGGCCCTGCCTGTTATGCTGGGTCGGATCGTGGACCTTCCAGAAGAGGGCCAGCAGGTCCTCGTAACTTACGCGCCCGGGATCATAGGTTACTTCCACGGCTTCCGCATGTCCGCTAAGGTCGGTGCAGACTTCCCGGTAGTTGGGGTCCTCGGTCTCGCCGCCAATGTATCCCACCTGCGTGGATGAGACGCCATCAACAGCTCTGAAGGCCGCCTCGATTCCCCAGAAACAACCTGCCGCGAATGTTGCCTTTTTCATGGTTCCCTCCTCCCCCTCCTTGACGGGGCCCTGGGCTTCCTTGCCCCCGGCGCTTGAGCCTGAGCCAAGCGCGGATGAGGCCAGAAGAAATGCCACGCCAAGAACCAGCACCATCTCCATTCCAGCCATCGGTATGCTATCGGATAATCTCCAGTTTCCTGCAGTCCTCCACATGTTCACCCCTCCCTCCATCTTCCCCCTTTTGACGCTTCCCGCCCCCGATTGGGTTCCGGCGAGAGGCCGGAGAGCCCCAGTTCAAGGGGTTTTAGATTGACATAGGGCCTCAGGCTGGGATATACTTGTTGCTGTCGTGATAGTACAGCGACGTTCGCAATTGCAGGGGCACTCCGACACAAGGGGTGCTCGTGTAATATAGACCGATGCCGGTCCTCTGAGTAATTGGGGAGGTTGTGGGCCTATCCAGCTCTGTCTGCGGAGCCCGCCCCAGGGGCGGGCTTTGCTGCCTGAGATAGATCCCGGGATTATCCCTTCGTCTTCTTCCTTATCTTGGCCCAGGTATCTCGCAGGGTAGCCGTACGATTGAACACCAGCCTGTCCGGGGAGGAATCCACGGAATCCATGCAGAAGTAACCAAGCCGCTCGAACTGATACCTGCTACCCGGAACGGCGTCCTTAAGACTCGGCTCGACATAGCAGACAGGCAGAACCTTGACCGAATCAGGATTAAGAT
>JAUVJV010000271.1 GCA_030592245.1 Candidatus Eiseniibacteriota bacterium | reverse complement strand
TCTGACGCCGATTCAGTCCAGTTCTGCTGGGAGCTTGTTGACAACAGCTCTCCAGGTGATTTCTGCGAAGGCAAGCACAAGTCTACGGACTTCCAGGTCGACAATGTCTCCGTCGGCTTCTATGACGCGAATTCAACCGTGTTCCGCGCCAACAAGCTCGACCTGCTGCATGATACATTCCATGATAATCTCTGCGCCTATAACTCCTACTTTGATGCTAACAACCCGGATACTGTGGGCCACTATTCGGGTCCGCCCTATGGTGATGTCCCGCTGAGGAAAGACCACCATCTATTTGTGGATGTCCGGGACAAGAACGGTCTGGTGAGCGTGGATCTCTATGGCAGTGCCGATGCGGGTGAAAACTGGGTAGATGTGCCCATGATACTGGACTGGCCGGTCGAGCCGGAAGACCCGTCGCTGGGAGGAGAATATTACGGTACCCTTTGCCCCGATGATTTCGGCTTGAGCACCTGGGAAGTGGGTACCGAGGTGAGGTACTATGTGAAATCTGTGGATAGCCTGATCAATGAGGAGTATTTCCCGGAGCTGGCCGGTCCCGGGCATGCGGGCCATACGGGCGAATCCGATGATTACCTCACGTTCTCCATCCTGCCCCTCTATCCAGGCGGCTACACCGGTCCGCGGGTACTCCTTGTCGACGGCGGTGGGAGGGAGTCCTATGACTGGGCGCCGTGCCTCATGAGCGTCAGCCGGTCCCGCCAGGAGGAAGATATCTATGAGCAGGTCCTCACCGACGCTGGTTACTGCTACGATAAGTACGACATAAACGGGGCCGGCGGCAGTGTCCGGATAGAGCCCACCGACTTTGACGACTATGATGCTGTTGTGTGGTTCACAGGGCAGTGGGACTACAACCTGTTAAGTGCCCAGAGCGGGACCCTGATGGTGGATTACCTTAACAACGGTGGGAGGATCGTCCTGTGCGGAGACAGAGCGGCATACGCTCTCATGGATTGCCCTCCGGGTTCCGGTTGCGCGGAGGATATCCTGGACCAGGTCCTCTGCGCCGAGTATCTCGAAGAGATGCCCTCACCGTTCGATTACCCGTATGTCTACGCCGCGGCCGAGGACACGGTAGACGTCTTTGGAACGCCCGTGGCGATTGACCTTGATACTCTCCTTATCTATCGAGAGTGTCCATTGCTCAGATTTCATTCGTATGTACAGGCAGGGGCGCCGGCTGAATCGTGTGTCAGTCAGTCAGTCATGCACATAGCCAATCATCCAACCGGAGACCCCGACCAGGTCATTTACTCGGAATTCGGCGGCGTCGGGCAGATTGTGCTCATCAACTTTGATCTCGGAAGCTCAGTGAACCATTCCCGTGACTATTGTGACGGGATGACCGCTCATCCTGCGCCCGGATTCAGCGCGGGAACATATGACGGCCGGGTGGAGCTCATGCGCGTAATACTCGAGGATTTTATGGGTCTGCCCTCAAATGGTGGGGGAGCGGCCGAGGTCGTGGATCCTCCATCGGCTCACTCCTGGGCGCTCTCCCAGAACAGCCCCAACCCGTGCGTAGCGGGTACCGATATAAGGTTCGAGGTGGCGCAGCGGTGTCGAGTGAAGATCCGGGTCTATAATGCCACAGGCCAGGTGGTGAGAGTGCTCGAGGACTCTGTCAAGCCGCCGGGTAACCATGCGGTGCGCTGGGGTGGACGCAACACCTCGGGAGAGCGAGTAAGCAGCGGGGTGTATTTCTACAAGATAGAAGCCGGACCCTTCACAGCCACGCGCAAGATGCTGGTATTGAGATGAAAAAGGGGACAGCGCCCTTTTTGTCTGCGGGATATCGGTAGCGCGATAAAGATAACGAGTCACGGTCAGGAGGTAGCGCCATGCGTTTCAAGGAGGTCCCCTGTATTTGCCTTATTGTGATATTGGCGTTTTGCCCGGTAGCATACTCAATGAAGGAGCGCCCACCGGAAACACCTCCCCCTACATCACTTCTTGGGTCAACTATCTTGAATGCCCCGATGATCCTCTCCTCAGGAGGCGATACCACCTGGATACAGGTACATACGGACTCCACGTACTGCCCGGGTGATCCCACCTGGAGGCGTGGAGGAGAAGCCACCGGAGGCCCGGGGCCGCTTGAGACCTGGTGCTTTGAGGGCGCCGGAGGAGACTCCTGCGGCACCAGCCCGCCCTGGGACACCAAGTGCTTCGAGCACGTGGATGTCCGCACGATGCCCTCCAATATGGGCATCAACTTCTGGCACATCGACTCATACCAGACCGACCAGCGGGTCTACTGCGGAGACTATGCTCTCTGGTGCGGATCTGACTCATTGTGGACCGATGGGTACCCGGTGGAATGTGGTGTCTGGGCTGAAGGCAAGTACCCCGGCTACGCCAACCAATGGAACTGCGTTGCGCAGATTGCCCTTCCCCCGACCTTTGATGTGGCCAATGGCTGCACCCTTTTCTTTGATCCTCGTTATGACACCGAGTGCAAGTATGACTACTTCTACGTGGACTTCTACGACGGTACGGAGTGGAAGACTCTTGCCACCTTCAATGCTGCGAGCAATAACCCCGGGGCTGAATGCGGAAGTCCGGGAGGCGGAAACCCCGACTACTGGAGCAACACCGATACCGGCCAGCCGAATTCCGCCGACTGGCAGGAGCGCACTGATCCATCCGAGCCCGCGTTCTATCGCGTCATAACTCCGGGAACCCTGATCATCACATCTGCGCCCATGTTCAGGTGGCGTTTCACCTCGGACGGCGCCTGGAGCGATGCCGATGGGCGAGGTAATACCAGCGGTGCCGCCTTCATAGACAATGTGTGGGTGTGGGGTGATGATGAGCGCTATTCAGAGGATTTCGAGAGCGGTGTGCTTGATACCGGTTACTGGAGCCTGCCGGATCCCGATGGGGTGATAGACCAGTGGCACATGGTCGAGGGAGCCGGCCCGGCGTCTGGCTCGACATGCCGCAACGACTCCTCTTACGCTTTTCGCGCGCGCCCTGAGGAGGGTTATCCCAATGGCGCGTCCTGGGAAAACGGCTGGTATTACCGGCTGATATCACCTGCAGTACCGATTCAGAACGCAGGCTGTGTAGTGCAATATGACGAGTTCTATTGCGTGATGGACTATACCTGTGATTATGGAGATTCAAAGGTCAGGATCTACAATTCGGAGTATGGCAAATGGTGTCTCTGGAGGATCATAAATCCTTTCAGGCTCTACTATAGTTGCTCATCCTTCTGGAATTACGACATTACCGAAAAGCTGTCAGAGTTCTATGGACCGGAGGCCGACTCCATCCAGGTTGCCTGGGAACTGGTGGATGTCTCCCAGCCTGGAGACTTCTGCCATGGCAAGCACAGAAACACCGAGATGCTTGTTGATAATGTCTCCATCGGTTTTTACGATGGTACGGCTACCATCTTCAGCGCCATGTACATCGACCTTTTCCAGGACAGTTTCCACGAGAGCATCTGTACCTACAACTCCAGTTTCGATCCCTACAGCGTTGACACGCTTGACTTGTACAATGTGCGTGGGGGAGCGCCGGAGATTCTCAAATACAACCAGCTCAATGTGAATGTCTCCGATCAAGACGGACTGGCGTCGGTCGAGCTGTGGGGCAGCGTCGATGGAGGGAATGTTTGGAAGTCAAAGGCCATGGTCTTTGGTGAACCCAACAACCCTAATAAGCCGGACCTTGGCGGCGACTACTACGCCAACTTCTGCCCTGTGGATTTCGCCGGGAGAGATGGCGTGGAAGCAGTAGCCGGCGGCTGGTTCTGGGAGAAGGGGAGCGAGCTCTGGTATTATGTCAAGGCTGAGGATGACAGCGGTAATGTGGAATACTGGCCATCGGAGGCCGATCCCGGCGATCCGTATCATTCCGGAACCCGTGAGGACTTCCTGCCGAGTCATACCAGGAGGATTTTGCCCATCTACCCGGATGACTACACCGGCGTCAAGGTCCTGCTGGTGGACGGCTATCCGAGGTGGAACATCGACTACACCGAGTGTATGGCCGCGAACGACAACATAGTTACGCGGCTGGTGGAGATTTACGAGCAGACTCTCACAGATGCAGGATATTGCTTCGACGTCTACAACGTAAGTGGCGGCGGAAGCAGCGTTCACATCCACCCGCTTCAATACACCGACTATGACTGCGTCTTCTGGTTCACCGGGCCGTACTTCCGCAACTACACGGTCGATGAGGAAGCTCAGTATGCCATAAGAGCCTATATGGCCGGTGGTGGCAAGGTCGTGTTCTGTG
>JAUVJV010000174.1 GCA_030592245.1 Candidatus Eiseniibacteriota bacterium | reverse complement strand
ATCGCCAAGGATGCGACCGCCAATTCCTATGTGCGTGCCGCCCGGGAGGAGAATTACCAGGTGCTGGCTCTCGATGGGAGCGGCAAGGCCGACGTCTGGGCAATTCGCAGCGAGCTCGCCGAGAAAGTCCTCGTGGTGATAGGAGGGGAGGACAGGTCGGTCGGCCCGTATATCCTGAACAACGCCGACCACATTGTCTCGATCGGCCAGCAGGGGCGCATCAACTCCCTGAACGCATCTGTTGCGGCCGGTATCTGCCTTTACGCCCTCTCGGCCCGGCCATCCTCCTGACCTGCGAGAAACTGGTCCGCCCGTTACTCCACCTCAAGCGTCATCGGGTTCCTCAGCGGCAGGATTGTGATCTTGCCGAAGTCGGAAAAGCGTTCCTCATGCTTGTCCGAGCCCTGCTCCACTGCCTCCAGGTCACCGATCACCAGGAACACCAGATTGTCAGGATGAAGGTATTTCTGCGCGACCGCGAGCACGTCATCCGGTGTCACTGCCCCGATGTTTTCTGCATAGTCCTGCCAGTATTCATCCGGCCGGCCCGTGTAATCGTCAGCCGCGAAGGTGCTGACCATCATGCTTCTACTGCTGAATGGATTGACAAGATCGCTGATGAAGGCTGCCTTGGAGTTTTCAACTATCTCGAGCTCGCACTTCTCGGTGCGGATGCGGCCTATCTCTTCGACAATGAGGCCGGTGCCGAAGGCTGCGGTGGCATGCTTGGTCTGGAAGAACGCCCTGAAGGTACCCGGGTATTCGACGGGCCGGTCAAACCTGCTGCCGGCGCTGTATGCCAGGCCCTCGTCCGAGCGCACCCTGCGGACTATCCTGGAGGTGAAACCTCCACCGCCGAGGATGTCATTCATAATGAGTAGAGCGTATTGGTCCGGTATGTCACGCTTCACCCCGATATGGCCAAGGCGGATGCGCGACTGGTTCACATCATCCTTTCCGATCATGTAGACTCCGGGGGCGGGACCCGGTATCTCATCCGGGATCTCGGGGAGGCTCAGCTCGTGGTCGGGCCATCCGGCCAGCATGGCATCCAGTTTGGAAAGGATCTCGCCGGTCTCAAAGTCTCCGGACACGGCGATGATGAAGTTGCCGGGGAAGAAGTACTTCTCATGGAAGGCGAGCAAGTCTTCCCGGGTGATCGAGTTGATCGAGGATTCGGTCTGGCGATACGGGGTCGTCTGAGGATAATCCCCGTACATCAGGTACTGCCATTCGCGGATCTCAATTCCACGGGTGGATGAGTTACGCTGCTCCATCTCCGAGAGGATATCGCCCCGGTACCGGTCCAGGGTCTCCTGGTCGAACACTGGTGTCTGAAGGACCTGCTTCAAGAGGTCCAGCCCCTCGTCTATGTCCTTGGAAAGGCAGAACAGCCTGGCATTCGCCCGGGTGTCATCTATGCTGACAGAGATCTCCCCGGCCAGGAAAGCAATGCGCTCGTCGAGTTCCTGTGCTGTCATGTTCCTGGCCCCACCGTTTCGAATGAGATGGGCTGCCACTCTGGCCAGGCCGGCCTTCTCTACCGGGTCATAGATGGAGCCCGAGCGGATGAGGATCGACATATCGAAGGTGGGAAGCTCCCGGTTCTCCGCGACATAAGCGGTCACGCCGGATTTCAAGGTATGGCGGTAGTCCTGGGGCCCGGGCGGATCGTACTTAAGTTCTTCGAACTCGAGTTTGTCGGGATGGTCGACGATATCACCGGCCAGCACGAGAGCCGTAGGAACCGCCAGGGCAGCCAGCGCCAGAATCGTGACGGGTGCTGCCAATCGGCTGAATCGCAAAACCTGTAGTCTCTTCATCACTTTCTCCTTCGGCGCAGGCCTTACATTCCCTCGGCGGCCTTGAGTTCCTTGAGGTGGTCATTGGCTATCTTGAGGAGCTTCTCCATCTGAGCTCGCTCCTCAGGGTCTTCTATGCTGTCCATGCGCATCGAGAACATGCCGATCATCTGTTCAAGCCTGGCGGGGTCCTCGATTGAGGTGATCATCGTGATTGCCTGGGTAATCTGGGGGTCCTCTCCGCCCGTCCTCTCGCCCTCGGAGCCGCCCTTGGTGTTGACTATGAGCACGTTTCGAGCATCTCTGGCGAAGTACTTATTGGCAACCCGCCGGACATCCTCGGCCGTTACCATGTCGATCTTATCCGGACTGTTATTGGCTTCCGCCCAGTCACCGAACGCGGCATTCTGCCCGACATAGAAGAGGATGCCGATCCCCGACATGATGTCCATGAAGCGGATCTGCTGGACGCGTATGCGGTTCTTGACCTTCTGCAGCTCCTCTTCAGTGACAAGTTCGGACTTCACTTCCTCGATTACCTCATCCATTGCCGCCTCGAGCTGTTCGGCCCGGACACCGGACACCCCTTCAGCGCTCACCTGGAAAGCGCCGGCGTACTTCTTCGAGTCCTGATAGGCGGCAACCGCCAGGCCGCTCCCTCCGAACATGCGCATGCCGCCCCGGTCGACGGAGCTCTTGGCGATTCCCTCTTCATCGACGAGCTTCTTATAGAGCCGCCCCGTCTTGTCATTCATGATCCCCGCAAGAACATCCAGCGGATAGCTGTCAGGATGCTTCCAGGCCACGGTGTGGTACCAGATCTCGGCCTGGGGATTGGTCTCGGCCTCGGTGATCAGCCGCTTTTCTCCATACTGCTTTTCCTCGAGAGTGTAGACCTCGGGGGGCTCGGTGGTGCCGCGGGGAATCCGGTCGAAGTACTTTCTTACGAGCTTGATCATCTCATCCGGGTCAAGGTCGCCTACCAGAATGAGGGTCAGGTTGTTGGGCGCATAGTACATATCATAGTATGCATTGGCCTGCTCGCGCGTTATGTTGGCAAGGTCCGAAGGCCAGCCGATCACATCCCAGTGGTATGAGGATGACTTCCAGAACATGGCCCGGAAGTCCTCCTCGATGAGCCCGGTTGGTGTGGATTCCACACCCATGCGGCGCTCCTCGCGGACCACGTTGCGCTCCGAATAGAACTCCCGGAACACGGGGTTGCTGAAACGGTCGGATTCCATCCACATCATGAGCTCGATCTTGTTCGTGGGAACACGGACCACATACATGGTCAGGTCGTCCGAGGTCATGGCATTCAGGAAGAAACTGCCATGTTTGGAGTAGATCTCATTGAGCTGGTCCTTGATGATCAACTCACGCTGCTCGACGATCAGCTCATCGAACTCCGCATCGATCTCCCGGTAGCGAGGCGTCCTGGCCGCAGGGTCCAGCATGTCCTCGATGTCGCCACGGCGCATCTGCTCGCGCATGATGCTCTCTTCCTCGCGCATCAGCGCCCTCAGGGAATCGAGCTGTGCCATGACTTCGAAGTCCCGGTCGATATCCTTGGTGCCGATGGTTTCAGTACCCTTGAACATCATGTGCTCGAAAAGGTGGGAGATACCTGTTATGCCGGTGATCTCGTTGGCGGACCCGACGCGGGCAACGATCGCTGTCATAATGGTGGGGGTATCGTGGCGCTCGACCATCAGGACCTGCATCCCATTATCGAGCCAGTACTCCTTCGCGTCAATGTTCTGAGCGGCCGCCGGCACCGCGCCGGCCAGCATGGCTGCCAGGGCCCCGGCCGCATAAAAACTCCGTCTTCTCATGGGGCACTCCTTCCGGGCTCTTGTTCCCCTGGGTTTCTTATTCCCCTGGGTTTATTGTGCCTCCCGCAGCCTGCACAGGAAGCGCGCAAGGGTATGACCAATGCATAATGATGGGTCATTTGGGGGGATTAGTCAACGGGTGGTCTCTCTATAGGAAGCCGAGTAGTAAAGGAGTCTGATATTGTTGCTAATCAGCTGATGAGAATGTACACTCTGGTTTAGTAGCAGTACCTTTTTGAGGGAGGCTCACAATCTTGGTTGACGTGCTCCAGCACATAGGTCTTGTTCTTCTCTACGTAGTTCTTCTTCTCCTCAATGTTTGCATATTCCTGGGCATTCCAGGGGGCTGGATCGCCTTTGGCGTGATCCTGATCTACGATATCGCGACGGGCTTCTCGACGATGGGCTGGAAGTGGCTCCTCGTGATGGCAGTGGTGCTCGTTGTGGGTGAGATAATCGAGTCTTTCCTCGGCGTCGTCTATGTGGCCCACAAGGGAGCGACCAAGTGGGGGGTGCTTGGAGCATTCCTCGGCGGGATCGCCGGAGCCATAGCCGGCGGGTTCGTGATTCCCTTTGTGGGGAGTATCATCTTTGGCCTGATAGGCGCCTTCACCTTCGCCGTACTCTTCGAGTACATCTACTACAGAAAGCTTGACCGCGCCCTTCAGACGGGCTTCTTCGCATTCGTGGGAAAGCTCTCCGCCATGTTCGTCAAGCTCATGCTTTCGCTCTTCAACCTCGGCCTCTTCATCTACCTCAGCTGGGCATGACGCAGCACCTGCGAAGAGACTCTCCGATTCCGCGGCCGGCCCCCGCCTACACCGCGTCAGGATGGACGTCTGTACGATTAGCCCAGGGCCGAGCCCAGGTAGTAAGGCCACACAAGTATGGCCCATACCGCCTTCCCGAAGGACAGGCCGGTGAAGCCGATGGTGAAGAGCCAGCCCAGGAACCACAGTGGGCCAACCAGGCCGGCAACCTCCATCTTGCCTTTGACTATGTTGATGTCAACCGCCGTATGAGCGTCTTCCTCCGCCTGGCTGCCTCGCCGATTCGCCGCCACTCCTACTTCATCAAAACCATGCGCTGGGTGGTGATGAAACCACCGGTTCTCAAGCGGCAGAAGTATATACCGCTCGCCACGGATCTTCCATCGTTTCCTTTGCCATCCCAGGCGAGCTCATAGTAGCCTGCCGGATGTTCACCGTCGGCAAGCACGGCGACTTGCTGGCCGAGCACATTGTACACCGCAAGGTGGATGTTCTCACTGCGCGCAAGACCGAACCGCAGACTGGCCGTACTCGTAAAGGGATTGGGCCAGGCGCTCGCCAGGAAGGTCTCGGTCGGGGAGTCGGGCTTGGTCACCTCGACCCCTGATGTTGAAGGCGGGAACCCTATCCGGAGCCCGCAGGCATTCAGTGTTCCAGCAATGCCGCTCGAAACATCGCGTATCCAGATTACCCAGGTGCCTTCGGCCCACTCACCAACAAAGTCCGCCATCGTGCCCGGGCCATCCGGATCGGTCTCGGAATCGTACCACGTGACTATGTCATCGGCCGAGCTCCCGGTCCGATTGTGAAGCCTTACCGCCGTGCCTTCAGGCGAGGTGAGATCTATGATGAGGTCACCTTTGTAGCCATGGGTGATGTCTATATAGCAGTCGACCCAGGCAAGTTCGGCATCGGCGTCGACCTCGATGTAGACCTTGATACCGGTGCTGTCAACATCCGGTATGGAAACCGATGTGCTGTCCATGTATTCGAAGACGGGGTAGAGCATGAAGTCCACGTTCTCGAGCACGGTTCCGCCGGCGATCTCGATGGTGACGGTGGAGTCGCCGAAGCCGGCCTTGCTTGCCGTCAAGTCATAGGTAGCATCGTAGAGCCCGTCGATGAAGTAATAGCCCGAGGCATCGGTGGTGTCGGCGAAGCTGCCCGGCGTGGTACTGACTATGACGCCGTCATAAGTTACCTCACCCGTGAGTTCCACATGGCCGCTAACCGAACCCTCAGGGGGGGACTCTGTCCCCATCAGGTGCTCGATGGTGTTCTGGAGGAGCTCCTCGCGTGAGGTAAGATCGGTCATGGCCGAGT
>JAUVJV010000178.1 GCA_030592245.1 Candidatus Eiseniibacteriota bacterium | reverse complement strand
GCCAAGGCGGAGAGATTCGACGAGGCCATCGCGGTATACAATGAGGCTATCGAGGCCGACCCGTCCAATGCGCGATCCTACTTCTATCTCGGCAAGGTCTATGCGACTCAGGGCATGCTGGCTGAATCTAAAGAGAAGATGGACCAGGCGATAGCCCTTAACCCGAGCTATGCACCGTTTGCAAACCTGACGCTCGGGGTGGTGATGGCCGACGCGGGAGACTTCGAGCGCGCCGCGGCGTTCTTTAAGGCAGCGCTCGACGCCGATCCTGGCCTGGGACTTGCCGCCTATAACCTGGGGCTCTCTCTGGTCAATCTTGGCAGGAATGAGGAGGCAGAAAGAGCCTTCTCACATGCCGAGTTTCTTTGTAAAGATGATATTGGGACCCAGGCCGGCATAGCCAGAGCTTATGTAAGGCTGGGCCGCCTTGAGAGAGGTCTCTCACAGGCGCAGCGCGTGCTCCATGTTGACCCCGCGAATATCGATGCTCTCTACGCGGCCGCCTCGGCGCTGGAAGGGTTGGGAAGAGGGGCCGATGCGCTCGCCTGCTATGAGCGCTTGCTCCGGTACATGCCGCAGTCGACTGAGATAAGGCAAAAGGTGTTTGAGCTCAGGGCGGGCGGCGCGAGAGGCAGACAATGAGATCAGCAATAGCCGCAATTGTCCTCGTGATGTTGCTGGCCGGCCTGGCCTGGGCGGTGCCGGTCAGGCCCGATCTTTTGGCGCGGCTTGTGCGTGAAGGCAGGATCGAGGACGCTCAGGAGGCTCTTCTGCTTGAGAGCTCCGAGCTTGAGATGCGCTCAGCCAGGGCTCTTCCCGGGTCGGTGAAGGTCCTGGTGCTGCTTGTCGACTTCGTGGATGTCCAGGCCGATACGATTCTCCATTCAAGGCAGACCTACCGTGATCTTCTGTTCAGCACTGAACAGGAGTGGAGTATGCGCAACTACTACAACTGGACTTCGTACGGGAACCTCGACGTGACCGGTGAGGTGTACGGGTGGCTCATGCTGCCTGAGACGAATTCCTATTATGCCAATAACAGGAAGGGCATGGGATCCTATCCGAGGAACGCCCAGAAGATGGTGGAAGACGCGGTGGATGCGGCGGACGAGACTGTTGACTTCTCCCGCTTCGATAATGATGGCCCCGACGGCATACCCTCAAGCGGCGACGACGATGGCTATGTTGACTACCTTTTCGTGATCCATGCGGGCCAGGGTTACGAGTGGACCTTGAATCCCAGCCACATCCATTCTCATGTCGCCACCATCCGGGTCAAACCGGTAGACGGCGTCGCGGTCAGGGCCTATGCAACCGAGCCTGAGGACGGCAAGGTGGGGACCTTTGCCCACGAGATGGGCCACCTGCTCGGGCTGCCCGATCTCTATGACGTGACCTTGAGCTCATTCGGGCTCGGGGCCTGGTCGTTGATGTCGTACGGGTCCTGGGGCGGCAACGGTGCCCGGCCCGTGGGACTGGATGCCTGGAGCAAGATCCAGCTCGGCTTCATCGACCCTGTGGAGATCGACGCCAATGTGGAGGCCCTGGAACTGCCGTGTATCGAGGACGGCCCGCACGCGTTGCGCCTCTGGTCGCAGGGAGAGGGCGGACCGCAGTACTTCGTGCTGGAGAACCGCCGGGCCAAGTCATGGGACGCCGCTCTGGATCATTATGGCGAGGGCCTTCTGCTGTATCACGTGGATGAGCGGATGAGAGACAATTCGAGCGGAGTCGATCATCTCGTTGCCCTGGAACAGGCGGACGGGCGCTTCGACCTGGAGCAAATGAGGACCTTCGGCTTCGGCTCCGATGACGGAGATCCCTATCCCGGTTCAACCGGGAACAGGAACTTCAGCTGGTGGACCTCGCCGACCAACTACTCCAACGAGGGTAATCCCACCCAGGTCAGTCTCAAGAACATCGGTGACCCGGCCGACACGGTGGTCCTGGATATCGAGGTGTGGTCGCCGATCATCCTCTTCGAGAGTTACACCGTGGATGATCGAACGGGTGACAATGACGGCGAGCCCGATCCGGGCGAGGATGTCACCATCGAACTCGAGTTCAGGAATCACGGGGCGACGGCTCGTGACCTGGTCATCTGGATCAGGACCGAAGACGAGTTCGTCTACCCTTCCGAGATACGGTTGACCGCCGATTCGCTTCCCGGGATGTCCGTCTCGGACCCGCTCGCGTTTGAGATCCAGATCGGTGATTCGATACCCGAGCCCTACGAGGTGAA
Organism: Candidatus Eiseniibacteriota bacterium; assembly: GCA_030592245.1. Taxonomy (GTDB): domain Bacteria; phylum Arandabacterota; class Arandabacteria; order Arandabacterales; family Arandabacteraceae; genus JAUVJV01. The sequence goes on along the minus strand of JAUVJV010000178.1, from coordinate 3,401 downwards.
TTTCACTGTTGATATCGAGGCTGTCCATTCCCAGGGCAACTACTCCTTCACCGAGGGGCTTGTGGTCGCGGTTCCCCTGAGGCGCCTGGCGCACTGGCCCCAGTTCATGGGGGGCTCGGTATCGGGCTCGGTCGCGGCCGCCGACCTTGACCTTGACGGCGTCAAGGAGATCGTGGTCGGTTCCTATGACGGCCGCCTGCACGCGTGGGAGCTGGATGGCACCTATATGCCGGGCTGGCCCATCCAGACTTCGAGCGGGCTGGGTCCCAAGCCGGCCATATGTGACATCAATGTCGACGGACAGCCTGACATCATTGTGTGCTCACTCGATGGACTCATCTATGCCTTTTCCAACGATGGTTCACTTCTGCCGGGATGGCCCCAGGCGACCGGCGAGCGCATCTATTCGCCCCCGGCCCTGGCCGACATCGACGACGATGGAATGGTCGAGGTGATCTCAGCTTCCATGGACGGGCTGGTTTACGCGTGGAATGAGGACGGACAGCTGCTCGAGGGTTGGCCGGTGGAGCTTGGCGGAGCGGCGATCTGGATGGCGCCGGCGGTGGCGGATCTCGACGGGGACTACGTCGCGGAGGTCCTGGTCGGCGGATTCGGTGACCAACTTTACGCCATCAAGGGTGACGGCACATATCTTGACGGTTGGCCGATACTTCTCGGGGGCGGCTGTGGGAAAGGGTCGCCATCGGTGGCGGACTTCGACGGAGATGGGGAATTCGAGATAGCCGTGTCGGGCCTGTTCTCGAACTCGGTGTATCTCGTAGGACTGGACGGCAAGGTAAGGAATGGTTGGCCCAAATGGTCGTACAACTGCAGCGAGCTGAGCGCACCCATCCCTGCCGACGTCGATAATGACGGCCTTCCCGAGGTTTCAGTGTCCACCTCCTGCGGGACCATCGTCGCCTGGAATGCCGACGGATCGTACTGTGACGCGGTCTTATCAGACGCGAGGAACCCCGTCATTCGCTGCGAGCCGGTCTATGCCGACATCGACGGCAACGGTTCCATCGAGGGCCTCGTGGGAACCTCCGTCGAGGAGAGGAGCACGATCGACGCTTTCGGCTCGGACGGCCGCGTACTCGGATTCCCGCTCGCCGTCCTGGGCAATGTATATTCGACTCCCGTGGTGGATGACCTCGACGGCGACGGCTTCATCGAGATTGCGGCCGCAACGATGGATGGAGAGGTGAATGTCTGGCGGTTCATAGGAGCCAGCGGTAAGGGAAGGGTCGAGTATTCCCAGTCCAGGGGGGATCAGTGGAATACCGGGCTCTACGGTTTCACGCCCAATGCCAATGTTCCGCTGCCCGACCTGGCCCTGAGCGCCTCGGACATATCCGTGACACCTGAGAAGCCCCGCGTGGGCGATGGGGTGGAGATCGACGTGACGGTGAGTAATGTCGGGCACTGGGATGTGGGTGAGTTCTCGGTGAACATCTACTACTATGAGCTTGAGGAGAGCCGGCTGATCGCCTCCGTTGTGATCGGCAGCCTTCCCGCCAAGCAGGATACCGTGCTCAATATTGACTGGGAGGTCCCGGGTGGAAGCTCCAACTGGCTGATCTATGTGAGCTTAGACCATGGGAATGACATCCCGGAGATGTCCGAGCTCAACAACCTCGCCCATTACAGGCTGTATATGTCGGTCGCCGACCTGGCGGTCCGCCTCAGCGAAGTCGAGCCTTATCCGGTCTCCCTGGGTGATACCGCCATGGTCGTGGCCCTCATCGAGAACCTTGGGGCTGACGTTGCGCGCGCCTTCAGCGTGTCTTTCTACGATAGTGTGCTTGCCGAGGAGCGCCGGTTTGCCAGCTTCATAGTCGACTCTCTGGTTCCGGAAGAGGAAGTCACGGTCAAGGCGGCGCATGTGATTGACACATTTCGAGATGACTTCGTGATGATCTATGTTGTCGTCGATCAGGAGGAGAGGGTGCTCGAGTATCACTTGAGCAATAACACTTATCCTTTCCAGATAAACTCCGGAGTGGCGGGCGAAGTCCTTTCCATGCCCCTGGGTGTCAGCATCTCCGAGCTCGAGGTCTCAAGGAGCGCGGTGGCGATGGCCTCGCCGCAATGCAACTGCATATTCGTCGCCAGTCCTGATGATCCGGGGCACCTGGTGTTTGAGTCGAGAGGTAAGGATATCGATCTTGCGAGGAACAAAGTCGTTTTCAGCCAGGGTGGGGACATAGTTGCCTATGACCTCACAGACAGCTTGCTCTCCATCGTGAGCACGGCCCCCGAGAACGAGACGCAGCCGGCCGTGTCGGGGAAGAACATCGTCTGGGTCGGTAACTCACCCGGGAAGTCGAGTCTCTACCTTAAGCGGAGCGCCGGAGAGATCGACACCATACGTACCCTGGCAGGGGGTGAGGTGTCGAATCCCGAGATATCCCACAGGTTGGTGGCATGGGAAGAGAAGACCGGTGAGAGTACCGGCCTCCTTGCGTATGACCTTGTGGCCGACTCGCTTGTCGGTCTCTCTGCCGGAGAGGGCGACCAGGCGGATCCCTCGGTCTGGGGGAGCATCGTTGTCTGGGAGGATCGCTCGCGCGACGGCGGCGACATCGCCGGTCTCAACCTGGAAACAGGAGAGCGGCTCACCATAGCCCGGGAGGATGGTCTGCAGCTCAATCCGTCGGTCTCAGGCGATCTTGTGGTCTGGCAGGACAACAGGGACGGGAACTGGGACATATATGCCTACAGTCTTGCTTCCGGGGAGGAATACCCAATCTCGAGGCAGGCGGATGACCAGGTGATGCCGGTCTTAAGCGACAGCACGGTCATGTGGGTGGATCACCGCCTCGCGACGGATGTGGTGCGGGGGCTCAAGTTCGGAGGCGAGAGGACCGTCGCGACGGTTGAACGTCTCGAAGCTCTCTCACAGGACGGACAGATCTCACTGCTCTTGAATGTCAGGGAGCATGATAATGGGATCAGGTACAGGTTCTACCGGTATCCCGACAACCGGCCTTTACCGCCGGACAGGCATACCCATCTCAGGACCGAGTTTGAGCTGGGGGGCGACTCGACTCATGTGTTTGCCGACACCCTCGTGGCAGCCCGGCGCCCGTTCTATTATACCCTGGGAATCGTCGACGGCTATGATGAGGAGACCTTCTTCGGGCCGGTCGATGGGAAGGCCTACGAGGATGCCCCCAGGCGTTTTGCGCTGGGCGCGCCGACACCGAATCCCTGCCGCGACGCGACCACGATTGTGTTCGGGCTGCCGAGAACGTCCGGACAGGCTCCGGAGAAGTCGTGGCCTGATCCTTCCGAGGACATGAGCAGGGTGAATGTGGCGGTATATTCGGTTACCGGTCAATTGGTCCGCACCCTTCGGGCCGCGAGCCTCGTTCCCGGGTACTACCGGGTCGTCTGGG
>JAUVJV010000265.1 GCA_030592245.1 Candidatus Eiseniibacteriota bacterium | reverse complement strand
CGGGGTCAGGTACTGAGATGTGAATTAGCATCACAGTACCTGACCCCGCCTCTGTGAATTCGAGTGACTCGCTAGTGCAGTTTGTAGATGCTTCCGCCGATGAACTCCCGGAGCAGAGAATCACCCGGGATTATGGATTCATCTTCGTAGGCCTCGACCCTGGTCAGTACCTCAAATACCCGCTCGGCCCTCATCAAGGCATCCCTCCGCTTCCGGTCGCCGGCCCAGGCCTTGATGAAACCCGGAGAATGCCCGTAAGAATGCTTCTTGTGGAACGGGAGCTCATATGGCAGGGCCCCATTGAGCACGTAGTCCGCATCCCTTATGAAGGGGATGATGTGCTTGAGCTCGCTCCGGCGGACATAGTGCCAGTGTCCTATGGTCTGTCTGGGGTCGTAGCCGCGATGGGCGTGATCGCGCACCATTCTTCGCAGCAGCCTGATGTCCGTCCAGCGGATGAACTTGCCCTCCTCATCCCGGAGGATGGGGGCCGTCTCGATGTAGACCTTGAACTTCATCTCATCATCGATGCTCTCGGTGAGAGGCTTATGGAGCCCGTGAAGCGTGTCTATGAGAATAACCTGATCCGGTTTTATGGTGACGCTTGCGGTGGCCTCGGTCCGCTTACCAGTCTTGAAATCATATTGGGGCATCTCCACCGTCCGGCCTTCCACGAGTTCGCCGAGATGCTTATTGATGAGGTTTAAGTCGAGTGCTTCGGGGGTTTCAAAATCATAGTCGCCATACTCATCCTTGGGATGGAGCTCAAGATTGAAGAAGTAGTGGTCCAGGTTGAGCAGAACGGTCTCGAGCCCGAGCTCCTTGAGCCTGTTGGAGAGTTTCGCAGTGGTGGTGGTCTTGCCAGACGATGACGGACCGGCCACGATGACCAGCCTGGTCCCCTCAGTAGCTGCCACGGCTTCCGCTGCCCTGGCCACACTCTCACCATAGGTCGCGTCGGCTTCCGTAACAAGGTCCGCAAGCGTGCCGGACCTGACGTGCTGGTTGAGTTTCTCGATGGTCTCGCAGCTGTGATCCAGGTTCCAGACCAGGTTCTCATACATCAGGCGATAAGGAAGCGGCCGCTCCCGGGTCTTCTTTGAGGACTTCCGTTCCCTCTCCCTGCGCCGGTTCTCCCGGTAGACTATGTAGGTCTTGGCCGTCCTGGCATGACCGTTCCCTATCAGGACCTTCTCAACCACGTCCTGGACATCCTCGACCGAGGGCATATCCGGCGGTGCATACGCGTGGTTCAGGATGTCGATCGCCTCATCGGCGAGCTTCTCGCTCAAGGCCCTGTCGTGGCCGCCCACCGCCGCGGCGGCCTTGTATATGGCGGTGATGACCTTTTCCCGGTCGAAGTCGGCCAGGCTGCCATCCCGCTTAAGAATCCGGGTCACTCTGTCATTACTCATTCTTCAGCTCCTTGACACCGCCCCGTCTGACTCACTGGTAACAACTCTACCCAAAGCCACCCGGTTTTTCAATACCCCGTGAGCCGATGCATAAGCGAATACGGCCACCGGAGTCCATACGCCGCTTGCCACGCTACTCGTACGGCTTCCCCGCATCGATGATGCTCTCGATATAGTCGGCATAATGCTGGTTCAGCTCGGGAGACTCGATGATCACCGAAGTCTCATTGCTCTCCTCGAAGGCAAAGTACGACCAGTTGGTTGAGCCCACGACAACATAGTCATCATCCACGATCAGGAGCTTGGCATGGGTGGTAACATCACCCGGATCGGCGTAGATCTCGCCGCCCGCAGCGGCAAGACGGTCCAGGAACGCTGTCTTGGTCGGAGGCGGGTCGCCTCTCCAGCCCATGTCGATCACGAATCGCACTTCCACGCCGTTGACGGCCGCATTCACCAGCTCGGAGAGGATCACATTGGTGAGGCTCACCGGCTCTTCGGGACCCTTCACCAGACGGGCGGCATAGGGCCTTTCTTCATAGTACCTCGCGTCCGAGAGCGCCGCCCAGATGCGGCTCTCGGCGCCCCGGAACAGCGCCTTGAGCTCGGTGAAATACTCCCTGTTGGAGGCGCTCCGGATGCGGGCGTCCTCGATCCACTCGATGGACGGGTGATCAAACCGCTTCTCCTTCAGCATGCCTCTCTCGATCTCAAAGGCCCTGGCCATCGCATCCGGCGTGTCCTTAAGCTCGACATCAAGAGCCTCAACAGCCGTTCTGCTCTGACCCTGGAATCTCCCGAGCACTCGCACGCTCTCACCGGCGGCTCTCTCGAAGAAGAGCGAATCCACCGTGAGGATCTCCTCGAGAGGCCTGTCCACAACCCCCACGAGCACATCACCGAAGTAGATCCTCCCCGTCGCATTCAGGCCATCATAGACGGCGGAGTCGGCAATATCATGAAGAAGCACATATCTCTCTTCCAGCGATCCGATGTCCGCTGCAGCCATAGGCTCGATCGAGGGCACGAATTCGGTATTGCTCCGGGATATGATCTTCTCAAAATAGGTCTTGAAACCACCTGCTGCCCTTTCCGAATCCACTATGACATTGGCTTCATTGTTGCTGTCCAGCGAGTAGTGGCTCCAGTTGGTCGAGCCCATGACGACATAGCGATCGTCCACGATCACCATCTTCGAGTGGCTCGTGGTAGTGTCGGGATCGAAATACAGCTCGATGTTTCCTTGTTTCAAGACATGCCAGACATCCCGGTTCTCCTCGGTATTGCTGAGGTTCCAGTCGGCCGTCTCCAGAACGACCCTGACCCTGGCGCCCCTCGCGGCCGCTTCCACAAGGTCGGTAATCAGCGTATTGCTGGCACTCAGGGGGTAGTGGAAATAGAACCGGCTCTGGTAGAGGATCACATCCACCGAGCTCTCAGCTGAGGCCAGCAGGCTGTGGACCGCGGGGAAGAAGTCCCGGTCATCGGCAAAGGCCACACGCCCGGGCGCGCCGGCAGGCTCCCTATCCCTCAGCAGAAGCGTAAACACCACAATTGCACAGATGGCCACAACAATCGCCACTAGAAGACTTCGTTTCATATTTCACTGCCCCCTTCTTGAAGAATCAGGCTTGCCGCATTTCCATCTATCCTATATCATTTACCTATCCTATATCATTGGGCCGCAGGGCTCAACACCGTTCACCGGGGGTGCTGCAAATGATAAGGCTGGGGACTTGGTGTCTCATGCTGGCGGTAGTCTGCCTGGCCGTACCGGCAGCCAGTTCACCATCTGCTGGTGGTCTCCCACCTGCGGCTGGCTCCCAGCCTGCAGCCGCGTCCCCGGTCAAAGTTGTGACCAGCATTTACCCCATCTCGGCCCTGGTAAGAGAGGTCGGCGGGGACAGGGTCGAGGTTTCCACCATTATCCCCAGGGGAGCGGACCCGCATCATTTCGAGCTCACCCCCAGCAAGGCCAGGGCGCTCCACGAGGCAAAGGTGATCATGCTCATAGGAGGGCGCTTTGACGAATGGGTCCTGCCTCACGCGGACGAACGCGAGATCATCTACATGGTTGTCAGGTTCAATGAAGCTTTCACCGACTCGCTCATCCCGCTGGGAGACTCCTTCAATCCACACTTCTGGCTCGACCCCATGTTTGCCAGCGAGATGACGAGAATCATCGCGGTGGCGCTTTGCACGGTTGACTTCGACAACTGTGATCACTATCGTGAACGTGCCGGAACATTGATGGCAGGCCTCGATGAGCTCAGGGTTGCCGGCCGTGACCGCCTCGCCGCTGGCGGCTTTGAGGCCTTTGTCGCCCTCCATCCCGCCTGGACTTACTTCGCACGGAGATATGGCCTCACTGAGGTGGCCACCATCGAGGTGACTCATGAATCCGAGCCATCGGCGAGGCACATAGCCGACGTGATCCGGCGTATGAGCTCAGGTGGTGTAAAGTTTGTGGTCGCCGAGGAATTCTCGGGTCTCGATCTTGCCCGCAGCGTGGCTGAGCAGGCAGGCGCAAAGATCATCCTGCTCGACCCGCTGGGTGGCGAAGATACTCCCGGCAGGGATACCTATGCCGGCCTCATAAAGTACAACCTGAAGGTGATCGAAAGCGTTGCGAAGCATCAATGAGAGAATCTGCAGAGACAGAAGTAGTTGAGCGCTGAAACAGGAGTAGCTGGGGACTGGAACAGAGACAGCTGACCACTGGAGGAGGAGTAGACAGGCCGTGGGAGATACCATAGTCAGGCTCGAGAATGTATGGATCTGGCGGGGACGGCACCTGGCTCTGCGCGATGTATCGTTGAATCTCCAAGACAAGAAGTTCATCGGATTGATGGGCCCCAATGGCGGAGGCAAGACCACTCTTATAAAAGCGATCGCGGGCCTGATCAAGCCCGATCGCGGT
>JAUVJV010000085.1 GCA_030592245.1 Candidatus Eiseniibacteriota bacterium | reverse complement strand
GCTTCACCGCAGCCAGCATAGTGGTGCCGCTTCCCAGGAATGGGTCCAGGACGGTGTCGCCTCGGAAGCTGAACATCCTCGTGAGACGCCTGGGAAGCTCCTCGGGGAACATCGCTATGTGCCCCGCCTGCTTTTCGCCGGGAAATCTCCAGTGCCCGCTGAAGTACTCGTTCCACTCGGCCGTAGAGATCCTCGACTGCTCCTTGATGTTCTTGCTGACCCTGGGCGCCTTGCCCAGCTTCTTAAATATCAGGATGAACTCATAATCAAGCTTGAGCACCCCACTCCTGGGATAGGGAAACGAACCCATGACCGTCGCCCCGCCCGTGGTGTTGCAGGTTGTCACCTTCTGCCAGATGACGGCGCCCATATAGTCGAATCCCTCGGTCTCACAGAACTTGATAATCTCTGTCCTGATTGGAATCACCTTATACCTGCCATAGTAGGCAGAGCGGGCGAACTGGTCTCCGATGTTGACGCACAACCGGCATCCCTTGTGGAGCACGCGGGCGCACTCTTTCCACACCAGATTGAGATTATTGATATAGCGCTCATAGGAATCATCGAAGCCTATCTGGCCGCTCACGCCATAGTCCTTGAGCTGCCAGTAGGGTGGCGAGGTAACCACGAGATGGGCGGACTCGTCCGCTATCTCGCTCATGCGCCGCGAGTCACCTATCATGATCCTGTGATGAGTCAACATCATCGCTACTCCCCGGGTTTCAGCTACAGCCTAGAACACCGCCATTCAAAGCTCAAGCAAAACAAGAACCTGCGACCGAATGAGACCGATCCGGCGAGACTCAGTCACCCCGGGCCTGAGTGAGATTAGGGTGGCTCTGATCTCGGCTCTTGGGTAAGATCGGATGATGACGATAGGTTTTAACTCAAGCATTGTGCCCTTTAGCCGGAACACCATATCAGGGGACTATTCGAAGTGAGTACAGGCCGGGCCGCGATAATAGCCGTGGTAGCCGTTCTTACGGCCCTGGTTGTCATACTTGCAGTTTCTCGAAGGAGCCAGGTCCCCCCCACCGAGAAGCCCCAGCCGGATCTGGGGCGCAGGCTCGAGAGGCTTCGCTCACTACCCTATGCCACGGTCACTCCGGAGATGGTCGAGCCTTCTGAGGCCGGTGTGGTCATCTATGACATTGAACGAGCTTGCCCGGGATACAACCTCTACTGCTCCGGAGTGAAGCCGGAGGCCTACTTGATGAATATGTCCGGTGAGATTGTTCACACCTGGACTTATCCTGAGATCACTCCGTGGCGCTGGCGCGCGGTCGAAATGCTGGATAGCGGCGACCTGCTGGTAATAAACAAGCAATACGCGCTAATCAAACTTGACTGGCACTCCAACCTCGTATGGTCAAGGCCTCTGCAGGTTCACCACGATGTCACTGTCACTGAGGACAGCACCATGTACGTGCTGGCCACCGCGACTACAAGATACAGGGGAGTACTGGTCAAGTTCGACGTTATCCTGCACCTGGACTCGCTTGGCGAAGAAGTGGAGAGATGGTGGTCCTACGACCATCTGGATGAAATCGGACGGGCCTGCGACAAGACCTCCTTTCTCGACGGTATTCTGGACAGCCTCCAGGAAAACAGCCAGGGGTCCATGACCAGCCGGCTTCCGGCCGCGGCCGACCCGGCATCGATAGATTCCAAGGCGCACATCTACGATTACTTCCATCTCAACACCGTGAATCTCCTGCCCCCTACCCCCCTCGGCGAGGAAGATTCAAGATTCCTCACCGGCAACCTGCTTGTGTGCTTCAGAAACATAAATCAGGTCGCCGTCATGGATAGGAACACCATGCGGATTCTTTGGGCCTGGGGTGAGGGCAAACTCGAGTGGCCGCACTATCCTGTAATGCTCGAAGGCGGCAATATCCTCATATACGACAATGGCGTATTCCGGGAGTATAGCCGGATCATAGAGGTGAACCCTCTGACCGGTGAGATTGAATGGGAATACAGGGGGGATCCCCCGGAGACATTCTACAGCGAGACCAGGGGAGCCGCCCAGCGGTTACCTAATGGTAATACGTTGATTTGTGATTCCGGCAGTGGCCGGGTATTCGAGGTAACAAAAGAGGGCGATACCGTATGGGAATGGCTTAACCCGGCAACAGATGAGGGTCACCGCGTGCAAGTCGTTCGTATGTATCGTTTCCCGCCGGGAGCCATCGAACCGCTCCTGGCACATTGACTCCGCAACAACAACAGCCGATGGCGGGACAGACCGTTGCGTACTTACTCCCTCACGACGCCCAGAAGGGGCTCGACCGCGTCCGGAGACAATCTGGTTATGCGATATATCTGTTCGCGGCGACCGTTCTTAACATCGGGATTAAACCACTCCCATACGATCTCGCCGCCGGTATCGACCTCAAAGGCGCGGCCGCCGTTACCGTCACATATCAGGGTGTTTCCATTAGGCAGTCTCTGGGCCGATCCCCTCTGTGAGGTGTAGAAGGAGGCCGGGGGATCCGCCACATATTCCCAGACGACCTGCCCACTCGAGGGCTCGATCTCTATTACCCTCGAGGTGCGCCGCTCGACACCATTATCGAAGATGAGGATATTCCCGTCTTCGAGCATTGTCGGGTGGTGTGGCCACTGCAGCGCGCCTTCGCCCCAGGCCCACAGAATCTCCTTGCTGTCCCGGTCGAGGATTCCGATCTGGTTCACATTGCGGAAACATATGAGGAGATTGCCCGGCTTGAATCTGTCATCAAGCTGCCCCGAGCGGGTCTCGGAAAGTCTGGTGATGGTATTCAGGTGGAGATAATCAAAGTATTCACGATTCCCCTTCAGGCGGAACATGCCGGGCTGCCGGTGAATGCTTTCATATAGCATGGCCGAATCCCATTCGGCCAAGAGGTCGTCCAGGACCGTATCGAGAAAGGATCTCTGATCGAGAGCTGCCTTGATCTCCCCAAGGTGATCGTAGGTCGACCAGCGTTCCATCACCTCGCCCGCTGCCGACAGCCATACGATTGAAGGGAACCTTATCTCCAGTCCCCTGTGCTCCCTTACCTCGCGCGCAATGGTGTAGAAGGTGCCATCGGGCAGCGGCGTGACTTCGTGGTGTACCTCCAACGGTGTTTCCCACAGAAGATTGGAGTCCCAATCCAGCCGAACGAGGCTTGCCATCTTGCGTATCACAACCACATCACCGTTTTCCAGCATGACCGCATGCTCCCAGATTGCATCACCGCCGGTCGCGTATGTCCAGGAGTGTACGATCCTGCCTTCCATGTCCATGAGGTGCGCATAGGGGGTTGTCCTCGAACAGTAGAGATTGTAACCCGGATATGCCCGGTCGGGGACGTGCAGAACGACCCCCGCCAACAGGGAATCCGGCGATGGAGCGGTTCTTGCCGTGTACGGCACCGAGCGGAGCTTCTCCAGCCGCCTCTCCATCTCCTCGCCGGCCGAAGGCCCGGTCTCATCGGTCATGCTTATGGTCTTCATAAGCACGATCGTCCCGGCAAATGCGGCCCCCGCTAATATCAGTATGATCACAATTCTATTAAGCACGCTTTCTCTCCGGCGGCTGTGTGCGTTTCACGAGTTACAGTCTAATCCGCTGATTCCGTTCAGTAAAACCTCAGGCGCGCCCACCCGGGGCGGACAGTATGGGTAAGGATATAGGCCAGCCACACCGCCATCAGGGGGAGGATCGGCAGCAGCATCCGGTCATAAGCGCTGAGAACGGAGCTTCCACCAAAGTAGAAGAGGGCGATCAGGAAGGCCTGCCGGACTTCCGCCGGAATCCTCCGCCAGTTGGCGACAGTCGGAATCATGCATAGAAGGCACAGTGCCATCAGAACGGACCCTGGTATGATACTCCTTAGATCCGTCATCGCCTGGTTCTTGTAAGAGAAGGGATAGTGAAGGAAAAGACGGGTGACATTGGCAACCCAGTTCTTCGCGAACTTGCCCGGGTGATCCATGATGTTGCGAACGGCCTCTTTCCTCAGAGTCTTATCCCTCTCGACGGCGGAGAGTTTCTGCAGAGTCTCCAGAAACTCCTTGTGCCTTTCTGCTCTCCAGTAGCCGCCCAGCCAGGGTCTCGTGCCTGTAAGCCAGTCACCATACTCCTCTTCAATCGGTGAGGACATCCAGTACAATGAAAGCCCGCCGGCCTGGGCCCAATAGAAAGTCTTGCCGGTCCCTGTGTAGTTTCTGTACAGATAGGGGACACACACAGCGAGCGCAATGCAGGCGATAGCAAGAGTCCGCAATGCCCGGCGCTTTCTCGAGACCAGCAAAACCACCAGGAAGAACACGATAGCCGCCGCAATGACATAGCCGAAGAGGATTTTCGTCAGGGCCAGGCAGCCGAAATACAGTCCTGCCAGCACAAGGTGCAATGCCCGTCGATCCGAGGTCCGGTTCATGTGAATCATGTGGAACGCGAGACCACAGGCGAGGAAGACGCATATCGGCTCGGTGATTATCCGCGGCAGGTACTTGAGCAACACGGGATATAGCCCCACGCAGTACACGGCGACATATGCCCATCTCTCCCGCACATAATATCTCAGTGTACGGACGAGGTAGAGCGAGCCGAGAAGCAGCAACGCGGCATTGGCCAGCCTGATGACAATATTAGGTGCATGCAACAGCAAGAAAGGGACAAGGAACAGCGGGTAGCCGGGGCCGTTCCAGGGTACCGGGTCCCGCTCAATCACTCGGTCCCCGGACTCGATCAGTTTCGCGGCATCGGTGACATAACGGTTCTCTCCCTGAACCAGGCCCGGGTGGCCCTGGCTGTACATGACGATGATCAACACATGGACAATAAAGATGGGCAGGAGTTTCAACACTGTTCTCATATATCATACCCTCGCGGAGCCTTAATCCATGAATCCTGGCGCGAGTTTATCACGGGCAACCTTCCCGTTCAAGCGGTGAACTTATGGCGCTCCTGCGGGAGCAATCCGGTTTACCGCTGGGTAGACTGTGTTCCACAAGACCACGCTCTCAGACACTTGTCCGGGGAGACATTTGCCCGGGGAGCCATTCTGTTGCCGGACTGTGGAAAGCCAGGTGGCTGAGGGCCGTTTTCAAGCCCACTGCGCGAGGTTGCCCGAGGTCTCAGCCTCTGGACAGAAGGGTGGGATGGACCTTCCTCAGCCATGCAATCACATCTTCCCGCAGGCTTTTGGCGAACGCAAGGAGCTCATCTGCCTCGGCATTCGATATACTACCGGCACGTTCATACTCCGCGATGTTCCGCTTCGTTCGGCAGATATTGAGATACCCGGCATCGTCAGACCTGGAGTCACCAAGGATGAGTGGCATCGCAGCTATAGTCCTGTAGTGCTGTAGATCGTGTGCCGCTCGGTATCCCTCTGCGTGGAGTATGATCGCGCACAACTTCAGAGCGGCGTTGTAAGCAATACCAAATCGCCAATCCGCGGAGACATCAGCGCCTGCATCCCTGATGTCCCTGTCAACGATGGATAGCAGGCCAGTGATTTCCTGCTGGCTTGTCTCGAAGGGTTTGAGCCACTTATTCTCAAGCCAATGCTTCAAGGTCATCTTTCGCTCCGATGACAAAGATCTTAGGACCAGCAATAACTCGCCTGACAAAGTCGTCACCCGAGTGCAGCCGCTCTCTGAACTCCGCGTCGGTGATTACGAAGGGGGTGATCTCGCGGCCGACGTTTGTATCCACATCGCGCAGCAGACCAGAAACCTTCCGCAACGTCAGTTCTCCGATTATCATGAGGTCAACGTCGCTGGTGGCAAGTTCCTCTCCGCTGGCCATTGACCCAAATACGAAAGCGACTGAGATGTCTTGATCCCCAAGTGCATCACGGAGAATGTCAGTGAGCCCGACCGTCTTGATCACGATTCTGACCAGATCTGAATACAGAGGATGGTCTCTATTCGCACTGTAATAAACCCTGTTGCTGTCTTTGCGTCTCTTGAGGAGGTCTAATCTCAATAGCTTCCCGAGTTCGTCACGTACAGTGCGAACCGAGAACCCGGAACGTCTTTGCAGCTCTCGTACGTGCAGTTCTCTTTCAGAGCCATCGAAGAGGAGCCTCAGTATCTCGGCTCGTGTGCCTGACGAGAGAATCTCAGACAAGATCTTCATAATGAGTGCTTATACCATACAATTGAGGGGAATTGCAACTCATTTCTCGATTCGCTTGATCCCGATGGAAAGACGGTCCCACAGAATCGCGCTTTGGGATGGCAGCCCGGGGAGCCAGACTTGTGTCTGGAAGCGTACTGTGGGCTCCGGCCGGGTACGTCTCACGCCAGGGTCTTGCGCTCCCGCATCCAGGCTAGGAATGCCCTTCAGTTAGGCATTGACCTTGCGGCGGCCGGCGCTTAGCTTGCGCCTTGGAAGCCAGGAGGATACAGATGTGCATACCAAACCCAGGATACTGATTCTCACAACTGGCGGCACGATTACGATGCTCCGGAACGAGGATGGCTCACTGTCGCCGTGCAGGGATGCAGGCGTTCTCCTGGAGCGCGTCCCCGAGCTCAGGCAGATCGCGGATATAGACCTCCTGGCTCTGGCCAATATCGACTCGAGCAATCTCCAGCCTGGTCTATGGAAGTCCGTGGCGACTGCAATCTATCAGCGCATGGATGAGTATGATGGGTTTGTCGTAACCCACGGTACGGATACGATCGCGTATACCTCCGCTGCTCTGGCCTTCATGATTCAGGAGCTGCCGAAGCCCATAGTGGTCACGGGCGCCCAGGTGCCGCTTGGTGAGATCGGCAATGACGGGTACGTCAACCTGATAAACGCGGTGCGGGTTGCGACTTCGGACCTTGCAGAAGTGGCCGTGGTTTTCGGCACTCAGATCATCTATGGCACCAGAGCCAAGAAGACATCGGTCTTTGACTTGCAGGCGATCGTCTCGGTGAACGAACAGTCCATGGGAGACATCGGTTTGTTCATCAAGTTCAATGCCACGCCGAGGGCCAGGAACCCCCGGAAGGCCCTGCTTCAGCCTTCCCTCAACGAGAACGTCGCGCGAATTGCGGTTTATCCCGGGTTCAAGCCTGATATCCTTGAGTACCTTGTCCAGGTCCATGACGGTATTGTGCTTGAGGGTTATGGTGCCGGTCATATCCCGACCGAGACCAACTCCCTGGTACCCGCCATAAAGGCTGCAACGGCCAGGAATGTCCCCATCGTAGTGTGCACCCAGTGCATAGTGGGTTCAACCCAGATGGAGATCTACCAGGTAGGACGAGAGGCTCTGGAGGCGGGGGCGATCCCTGCGCTGGACATGACATCTGAGACCGCGATGGTCAAGCTGATGTGGGTCCTGGGACAGACCAGAGACATGGTTACCATCCATTCGAAGATGCAGAAGCCCTTCGTGAGAGAGATCCATCCCCTGTCCTGAACGCCGGACCGTAAGCCCATCGAATTCATCCCAAAATTCCTACTCGCCCTGCACTCTAAACTAAGCATACCTCGGTGTTTCACTTATATTGGCGGAGAGGGATGGCTAGGCGCTTCCCCAGAAATACCAACTTCCCCAACCACCCAGGGGGGTCACCTTGTCTCTTCCTGTTCCCACCCAGCCAGGAGTTTCCCCTTGACATTTCTACTAATTCGTAGCATCCTCCGAATTAGTTAAACTATCATGGAGTTGTATCCGAAAATGCTGGTAATGAAGAGGCTTCTCAACATCGACCTCCCGCCACGAACTCCTGCGTTTCTGTGGGGGGCCCGAAAGACCGGCAAGACGACCTATTTGAAGCAGAGGTTCCCCCACAGTCTGGTATACGATCTCCTTCAAACCGATCTTCTTCTTGAGCTTTCTGCGAGGCCATCTCTCCTG
>JAUVJV010000031.1 GCA_030592245.1 Candidatus Eiseniibacteriota bacterium | reverse complement strand
GTCTCGAGCAGCCCGATCCTGGCCTTAACATCCTCCGTGACCTCGATCTCGGCCCAGGCCCTTAAGTTCTCGTTCTTCTTGTTCAGGAAGAACCCGAGCACCATAGCCACGATCACCACGATGGCCAGAATCCACAATCCGGATTTCATGGCCTACCTCCCGCGCTTCTTTTTCTCCGCGATCGACTTCGCCTGGAGGAAGAGAAGCAGGTAGTCTCTGCCACCGGCCTTGGAATCCGTTCCCGACATGTTGAATCCCCCGAAGGGATGAACGGCGACCAGCGCACCCGTACACTTCCTGTTGAGGTAGAGATTCCCGACATGGAAAAGCTGCTTGGCCAGGTTGATCTTCTTCTGGTTGCGCGAGTAAACAGCCCCGGTCAAGCCGTACCGCGTGTTGTTGGCTATCTCGAGAGCATGGTAATAGTCGCGCGCCTTCACTACGGCCAGCACCGGGCCGAAGATCTCTTCCTGGGATATGGTTGCCATCGGCTTTACATCCGCAATCAGGGTAGGCTCGACAAAACAGCCCTTCCTGCCTTTCCTGCTCCCGCCGGCAAGCAACTTGCCGCCTTCGCGCTTGCCCTTTCTGATGTACTTCAAGATGGTCTTCACGGCGCCTTCATTGATCACCGGGCCCATGTAGTTGTCCGGATCCTGGGTGGGCCCCATCTTTATGGCCTTGACCCTTGGCACCAGCGCCTTCAGGAACTCATCATACACGTCCTTCACCACGATGGCGCGCGAGCATGCCGAGCACTTCTGGCCCTGGAAACCATAGGCGCTTGCCAGCACGCCGGCAACGGCCTCATCCAGGTTGGCCTCGCTGTCCACGATGATCGAGTCCTTGCCGCCCATCTCCAGGACCGCCCGCTTGATCCAGATCTGGCCGGGCTGTACCTGGGCCGCCACCTCGTTGATCCTCAGGCCCACTTCCATAGAGCCCGTGAAGGCGATGAACCTGGTCAGAGGATGCTTTACCAACACCTCGCCTGCGATACGTCCCGGACCGGGGAGGAAGTTGACCACGCCCGCGGGCACCTTGGCCTCCTCGAGGATCTCCATGAACTTGGCCCCCATGACCGGTGAATCGCTCGACGGCTTTAAGACCACGGTGTTGCCCGAGACGAAGGCCGCAGAGGTCATTCCCACAAGAATGGCGAAGGGGAAATTCCAGGGCGGTATCACCACTCCAACGCCCAGAGGTATGTAGACCAGCTCGTTCTTCTCGCCCGGGATCTGCCCCACCGGCTGCTCGCCGCCGTAACGCAGGGCTTCATGGGCATAGAAATCACAGAAGTCGATGGCCTCTGCCACATCCCCGTCGGCCTCGGCCCAAGACTTGCCCACCTCGAAGACCATCCAGGCTGCCAGCTCGAACTTCCGCTTCCGCATGATCCTGGCTACTCGAAAAAGATACGATGCGCGCTTCGAGGCCGAGACAAACTTCCATTCCGAGAATGTCTTGAATGCGGTCTCAACGGCCTCATTGGCCAGCTTGGCATTGGCTCTCTGAAAGACGCCGATCACCTGGGATTGATCGGCCGGGTTGATCGACTTGAAGGTGTCCGGGGCTTTCCGGCGCTTGCCGCCGATGATGATGGAGTAGCTGCGCCCCAGCTCCCGTTCGACCCTGGCGACGGCCTTTCCCATCGCTGCTTTGTTCCTGGGCTTTGAGAAATCAGTCAGAGCCTCATTCTTAAACCTCTTCATCTCCCCCTCCTTAGAACTTTCTCTTTAACTCCCGCACGTTCTAGTGCCTATTGCCAACGGACTCGTAGTGTCTGAGTCCTGCTGATTCACTTCGTCTATTTGAGTACGCCGTACTTCTTGCCGATCTTGGCGAAGGCCTTGATTGCCTTATCCAGATGCGCTTTCGTATGGGCCGCGGAGACCTGTACCCTTATCCTCGCCTCACCCTTGGGCACGACCGGGTAGCTGAAGCCGATTACGTAGATGCCTTCGTCCAGCATGTCCTTTGCGATGTCCTGCGCCAGCTTGGCATCGCCCAGCATGATGGGGACGATAGGATGGAACCCGGGCTTGATGTCCCAGCCATTGGCGGTCATCTGGTCCCTGAAGTACTTGGTGTTCTCCTCGAGTTTGTCCCTGAGCTCGGTGGTCTCGCCAAGCATCTTGAAGGTTGCCAGCGCGGCATAGGCAATGGGTGGCGCCACCGTGTTGGAAAACAAATAGGGACGGGACCTCTGGCGCAGGGTGTCGATGATCTCCTGGCGGCCGCTTGTAAATCCGCCGGATGCTCCGCCCAAGGCCTTACCCAGCGTGCTGGTTATGACGTCGATCTTACCGTGCACGCCGCGGAATTCCGGGGTGCCGCGCCCGGTCTTGCCGAAGAAACCGCTGGAGTGGCAGTCATCGACCATCACCATGGCGCCGTACTTCTCGGCCAGCGCACAGATCTCATCCAGTTTTGCCACATCGCCGTCCATCGAGAAGACGCCGTCGGTCGCGACCATCACCCGCTTGGCATCCTTGGCCTCCTTGAGCCTCTCCTCGAGGTCCGCCATGTCGGCATGCTTAAACACCTTGCGCTCCGCCTTGCAGAGCCTTATCCCGTCGATGATGCTTGCGTGGTTCAGGGCATCGCTTATGATCACGCATTCCTTGTCCAGGATGGTCTCGAAGAGGCCGCCGTTGGCATCGAAGCACGAGGAATAGAGAATGGTGTCGTCGGTGCCGAGGAACTTGCTTATCTCGGCCTCCAGCTTCTTGTGAACATCCTGGGTACCGCAGATGAAACGCACCGAGGACATGCCGTAGCCGTACTTGTCCAGGCCTTCCTTGGCGGCCTCGACCAGGCGGGGATGGTTGGCCAGGCCGAGGTAGTTGTTGGCGCAGAAGTTGATGACCTCGCCCTGCTTGACCTTGATGTCCGCACCCTGAGCGGTGAGTATTATCCACTCCTCCTTGAAGAGACCGGCGTCCTTGATCTCCTTGAGCGCATCCGCAAAACCTTGCTTGACCTTAGGTGCCAGCATACCCGTAACCTCCTCATGAGTTGGGAATGTCCGATGACGTCCTGAGCATGGAATCTAATAGAACCTGAAACAAGATTATATACCAAACCTGCCGATCTTCAAGCTTTTTGAGAGGAATGGAAAAGGGTGGAAAAGGGGACAGACACCTATTTCTCCATGAAAAAGGGCGCTGTCCCCTTTTCCGCTTCTGGTAGCCCATCTCTGGCAGCCAGTGCTACATCTTCTTCTTTACGCCGCGGAGCCTCAAGGAATTGGCTACGACATTGACCGAGCTCAAGGCCATGGCCGCCTCGGCGATCATGGGGTGAAGAAGCCCCAGGCCTGCCACGGGGATGGCGATCACATTGTAGAAGAAGGCCCAGAAGAGATTCTGCCTGATCTTTGAGAATATGGCCCTCGAAAGGGCGATGGCCCTTACCGCACCGTTGAGGTCGCCGCTCACCAGCGTGATATCGGCGGACTCGATCGCTATGTCCGTACCCGTCCCGATCGCTATCCCCACGTCGGCTTCGGCAAGAGCGGGGGCATCGTTTATGCCGTCCCCGATCATGGCGACCTTGCCGTAGCGCTCTCTTATCTGGCGCACCTTGAGGGCCTTCTCGGTGGGGAGGACGTCGGAGACCACCTCGTCTATATTGCACATGTCCGCTATGGCGCGGGCAGTGACCTCATTATCCCCGGTGATCATCAGGGTCCTAAGTCCCATATGATTGAGTGAAGCCAGGGCCTCGACGGACTCCGGCCTCAAGGTATCGGCAACCCCGATCAACCCCACGGCCGCGCCGTTCTCGGCAACCGCCGCCACGGTCTGCCCGCGATGCTGAAGATCTTCCGCGATCTTAGCGAGACCACCGACATCTATTCCTTTTGCCCTGACGAACTCAATCTTGCCGAGGACCACCTTCTTTCCATCCACGGTTGCGGATATGCCCTTGCCGGGCTCCGAGGCGAAGTCCTCCGGCGCGATAGCCTCGATCTTAGCTTCCCGGGCCTTCTCCAGCACGGCGCGTGCGATCGGATGCTCTGAGGCATACTCGAGCGCAGCCGCCAACCTTAAGAGGTGAGCTTCATCGAAACCGTCCATGCACCAGATCTCGATTACCGAAGGATTGCCCACAGTCAGAGTCCCGGTCTTATCGAGTGCAACCACCTTGATGTCCTTGGCCACCTGGATCGCCTCGGGGTTTCTGAAGAGAATGCCGAGCTCGGCGCCCACACCGCCCCCCACCATGATGGCTGTTGGTGTGGCCAGTCCCAATGCGCAAGGGCATGATATCACCAGCACGGCGACTGCGGCGAACACCGCAAGCGTGAGGCTTGAGGCGCCGGCATCGACCCAGGGCAGGTTTGCCATCGCAGGTACAAACAGCCAGATCAGGAAAGTCGCGAGCGATATCCCGAGAATGACCGGGACGAACACCGCGGTCACCCTGTCGGCAAGTTTCTGTATGGGAACCTTCTGCCCCTGGAATTCCTGGACTGCCCTGGCGACCTGGGAGAGGAAGGTGTCTTCTCCTACCTTGGTGGCTCTCACCGTAATTGTGCCCACCTGGTTCACGGTTGCCCCGATCACCTCGTCACCCTCGCCCTTCTCAACCGGCAACGATTCACCCGTGGCGATCGACTCATCCACGCTGCTCCGGCCTTTTTCCACCACACCGTCGGTGGCGATCTTCTCTCCCGGCTTCACCAGAAACAGGTCACCGACCTTCAGGGCGCTCGCCGGTACTTCCTTTTCTCCCTCCGGGGTAATGAGCCATGCCGTACTGGCCGCGAGCTTCAAGAGCTTCTGAACAGCTTCGGAGGCTCTGCCGCGCGCCCTTGCCTCGAGGTAGCGCCCGGTGAGGTGTATGCCCATTATCATTGCTGCCACGGCTGCGTAAGATGCAATCCCCATTCCGAGGACCTTCATGATCCCGGTCGAAAGGGCCGCCAGCGTACCCAGGGCGATCAGAACATCCATGTTGGGGGCGCCGTGGCGCGTGCTCTTCCAGGCGCTTGCGTAGACCCCGCGGCCGGCATAGAAGAGTACCGGGAGCGATAGCACGACCATCATCAGGTCAGCCACGGTGCTTCGCCAGACTCCCGCCATCTCGAGAACCATGAGAAGAATCACCGGGATGGCGAAGAGCCACGCCGTGACCATGCGCCTTCTTGCTGCTTGGCTCTCGTCGGGCGCGTTGGCGGCCTCTTGCGTGTCGATGACGGAGTAGCCGGCGTCCTGTATCTTCGCTACGATGTCATCGAGCGAGACCGTGTCGGAGTCGTACACGAAGGTGCCCGTCGAGGTGGCGAGATTAACCGCTGCGGACTCAACCCCCGGCAGGCTTGCGACGGCCTTTTCGACCCTCTGCACGCAGGCCGCACAGTGCAGCCCGGTGAGAGCAAGACTGGCTTTATCCATCATTTCTCCAGTTGACTACAATCCATTACCTATCAGCTTTGATGCTTCACGCCTTAAGAAAGTAGCCTGGGAAAGGTGTGCATCCGAAAGGATATCATGGGCAGGGAGGATGGACAAGCGCGAATCGGATGCGGCGGGGATGTGGCGCAGATGGGGTGCCGATGCGGCGCAGATGCGGCGCGGGCGAAGTGCCGATGCAATATGGATGTGGTGGGGATGTGGCGCAGATGCGGCGCGGGCGAAGTGCGGGTTGGCCATCGGGCGGATCAGCTGTTTCGGGTTAGGCTATAATGCAGGTCGGCTAGCCGTCGGAGGGGCCGGCCGCCGAGCCATTGAGCCGGCGGTAGGACGACGGGGTTCGTCCTTCCATCTCCCTGAATCTCCGGCTGAAGTAGTTGGGGTTTTCAAAGCCCACCTGGTAGGCGATCTGCTTGATCAGGAGGTCGTGCCTGCTTAAGAGCTGCTTGGCTGCCCGGATTCTCTCAAGCGAGATGTAATCGGTGCAGGTCATCCCGGTCACCTGCTTGAATGCCCTGCAGAAGACCGGAAGGTCCAGGCCCGATTCGCCGGCGATTCTCGACGGGCTCAAGTTCGGATCCCTCAGGCACTCCATTATGAGCTTCAGGGCCTCCGGAATCCGGCCCCTCGGGTTGGTTCTTGTGTACATCGCACAAAAGTCTCCAGGATGCTCCCTGATGGAGCCATCGGTTCGGATAATGTCCCCTACACCCCAAATCGTCAGTTCCCGGCCTTTCCTTTAGGGTTTCTCCCGGCGGGGTTTCGCCACTTCCAAGTTTGAGCTTGGTAGAAGGCCTCAGCCTGGCCTAAATTAGGGCCTGTGGCCATCCCGGGGGGATCGGGAGGCCTTTAAACCAATCGGGGTGCTCCGGTGTCTAATCTTTTGGAACGGAAAAGGGTGGTATGACCGATCTCGGGCAGAGATTAGCCAGTGGTGATGAGGATGCTTTCACCGAGGTAGTGAAGCAATACTCGAGGAAGGTCTATGCTCTGTGCTACCGCACGCTGCGGGATGAGGAAGAGGCAAAGGACATGGCGCAGGAAGTCTTCGTAAGAATCTACACCAAGCGGGGATCCTTCAAGGGGAGGTCTTCACTCTATACCTGGATCTACAGAATCGCGCTCAATATGTGCTTCACGCATTTGAAGAAGCGCAGGGTGGGGACGGTCCCGCTCGAGGATGTTGAGCGCACCCTGAGCGCCCCCGAGGCCGATGGCCCGGGTGGCAGGGCAGAGCTCGAGGCCCGGCTTGCCGCAGCCGTTAAGAATCTCTCACCGAGGCAGAGGGCTGTCTTTTCGATGCGCTTCTATGACAGGATGACTTATAAGGAAATCGCCGAGGCCTCGGGTACGACCACGGGAGCGGCCAAGGCCAATCACCATTTCGCCGTTGAACACCTCAGGAAGATCCTGGGGGAGGGTGATAAGAAATGAAGTCTGAAGGACACTTCGAACAACATGACCTGATCGATTTCGTTGAAGGTGAGGTCACACCAAGCCTTGCAGATGAGATCAAGACCCATCTTGAGACCTGCGAGACATGCAGGGCCTACGTTGAGTCGCTCTGGCGTACCTTCGCCGCGCTCGAGGGTGACGAGGTCCCGGAGCCATCGCCCGGTTACTGGGATTACTTCGAGCAGCGCGTGCGAGAGCGGGCAAAGCCCGGTAGAGAGCCTGCTCCGCGGAGAAGCCTGGTGTTCTCATGGCTTCCCGGTGTTGCTGCCGCTGTGGCATTGGTGATCCTGTTCTGGTCCTTACCGGAACCCAGGTTGCCCGAGGCCGACCCGGTGGACCTGTTCCTGGCCGACCTCTCGACCGGGGAGATCATCGAGTCACTCTCCGGGAGTCCTGGCATCGGTCTCATGCTGATCGAGGCCGACACGAACGACATCACGCGGATCGATGATTATCTTGCCGAGACCACCGACATCTACGACCTGGTAGATCAGCTTACCGAGCAGGAAAGGGAGATCTTCATCTCGAACCTGAGAGACAATATGAAGGAGGAAGATAACACATCCGGAATCACAGACGGTTCAGCACGGAAGGGGTGATAGAATTGAACAAACTCAAACTCTTGACGATCCTGATTTGCGCCCTTGCAGTCACGATGTCGGCTGCCATCGCGTCGGCGGAAAACATGCGGGAACTGATCCATGCCTACAGGGTGTGGAAGCTCACCGACATCCTCGAATTATCGGAAGAGCAGATGCCCGTCTTCTATTCCCGGCTCAGGGAAGTCGACAAGATGGAAGCCGAGCTCCTCGAGAACCAGCGTCGGGTGGTGAGGCGCCTTGCGGACATCCTGGATGATGAACGCATCGACGAGCAGGAACTCGAAGAGGCGCTCGCCGAGCACAGAGCGCTCAGGCTCAAGCGCATCGAAGAGGTCGGACGCCTGAGAGACAATGCCGAGATGATGTTGAGCGCCCAGCAGCGCGCCCGCTTCGTAGTATTCGAGCAGGAGTTCAGGTCGGACATCCGCAACATCATCGAGAAGGTCAGGGATTTCGAGCGCCATCGGAGAATGGATGAGCGGATCGATAAGTGGGACAGCGGCATGGGTTCTCCCGGCGGAAGAAGTGGTGGCAGTGGCGGCGGCAGCCGCGGCAGGCATTAGAGCTCCAGGATCGCAACCTTTTTGACCGGATACACGGGATCGTCGGTCTCGATCTCGATCCACCGCGTGCCGGTCCAGCCCTCAATCTTGCGGACTTTGCAGCCCCAGATGGGTGCTCCCATGAGACTTCCCGGGCCGGCCAGACTGACCGGCTCCCAGTGATCGACTGTGCACCCGAAACAGCGAACATCTATGATCTCGAGATGCTGGTCCCCCATATTGTGCAACTGAAGCTTCGCTTCCGGGTAATGTGGATCTTCCGGATCAAGTAGAAGCGGGTCGGTTATGACCACGAGATGCGGGCCGTCACCTGCGACTACCTTGCCGGTTACCTTGAATGCGATTCTCGGTATCACCTGATCATTGGAATCGACATAGAGAGTCTTCGTGGCCTTGTTCTTGATCTCGTCTCCCAGGTAGGTCAGGTAAATGGGAAGGCTCTCACCGGGAGCAAGCCTGTCGGTGTCCATCCGGGCCTCGAGGCAATCGCAGGTCGGGTAAAGCGTTATCGATAGGGTGTCCGTGCCGGCATTGTTAACCGTGATCTCGCCTGCGGTTTTCTCACCACGCTTCAAGGTCCCGAAACTCCAGGAGTCAGCGCTCAAGGAGATCACGGGTCCAGTCCGCTTGACTGTCTTTCCCGGTGCACAGGCAACCAAAAGGAGAAGGGCACATGCGATGGCGCTAATGAACTTCGTGCAGACAAGTCCCGTGGCAGGGCGCCTGGCCGGCGCCGCGTCCGGGATTGCGGTCGGGCCGTGTTTCACTCCGGCTCCGGTCACCATATGATCACCATATGGCGGCTCTCAGGTAGAGCGAGAGCATCGAGACATTGTAGCCATCTTCCACGGCGAACTTGTGCTGGATGTATCTCTCTTCCAGGTTGAGTCTGGCGCCGCGTCCGAACTCATAGGAAAGGGTGCCCAGCCAGGTGATCCGCTTGTTGTCGGTATCGAGGGTGAAGCCGTCCTTCTCGGGGCCGCTACCCGAGTAAATGGTCGTAAGTCCCAGGGTAAGATCCGGGTTGATGTTGAAATAGCCCCTCAGGCTGAAGGTCGGGTAGGCGAAGGTCGAGGAGGTGGCGCTTACCGCATCGTCAACCGGGTCAATCGATGACAGGTACTTGGCGAAGAGGGCTACCAGAAAACGATCCTCGGTGTATTCAAGGCGGATCCTGGCGCCTTTGCGGTTGGGGTTGTATGAGAGGGCGCGGAAAAAGGAATCCCAGTTCGGGGATAGATAGATATAGGCTCCGTCGAGTCTGATCTTCCTATTCTCGCCCGCTCTCTCCGCGATCATCGAGAAGATGCCGCCGTAGCCCTCGAGTTCGGAAGCGCGGTTCGGTTGGTTATTGGACTTAGTCCGGTTCCACTCGCCTTCGAATGTGATCCCCTTTACCACGGGGACATTCCACAAAAGTCCATAGACCGTATTGTCGAAAGGATCGCCGGAAGTCCCGCCCTCGATCCACGCTTCCTCCGTGTCCTCTTCGGATCTTACGATCAGCGCGGATGCCTCGATCAGGGATGACACCCGCTTCAGGTAATGCTTAAGGTCAAACTTTCCGCCATAGGTCATGACGGGAGTACTTTCACCGGCTATGTCGGATTCGGTGGCTATTCTGGACCTTGTGTAGAAGCCGTTGCCGCCCACGACTTCCCAGGGCGTGGCTTCGGCCCAGAGCCCTTCAAATGTGAGGGTCGGACCGAGCTCCTCGAGGCTACCACCCACGATGGTTCCCGCCACGCCGGGCGAACCCGGACACGACGCGCAACCGCCGCCCCCTCCCTCGGGATCATCGCGCAAGTCCCAGCGCATCAGGGTCAGGGGGGAGTAATGGATGTCGTAGTACCCGAATCTCGATCTTAAGGCCGGGGTCTCGTAAGCCGCGAAAACGCTTCCGAACTCGGACGACAGGTACTCGGGCCCGGTACGCAGCACGATCTCCCCTTCATTGGAGACCCTGAGCTTTCCGCCCACGCTTATCTTGCCGGTAACCGGGTATGCGACTTCGAGAACGAACCTGTTGCGGTAGGAGAAACCTCGCGTCAAGAGCTCTCCATATGTGCCCCTGACCGGGCTCGGTTTTGCCGAGTCAACGTACCGCAGGCGGATGCGGACATCACCCGAGAAGTCAAGATCATCGATCGAGCATAAGGCCGCAGCCTGAAGCAGGAGTCCTGCCGTGAGCGCGAGTCCAAGGCTCCGCAAGGCAAGTCGCATTTCTACTCCTCCAGGTTAAACCAGTTATCCGAGTCCGCGTCGTGGTCTCAACGGCTCATCACTTTAATGGGCGTTCGATGACCCGGTCAAGTGTTTTGGCCAGCACGTCGTAGAGGTCGGGCGGATGGTCATACTGGGCGAGCGTGATCACTCCGTCCCTGTCCACCACGAAAACACTGAAGGTATAATCGAGCGCCTCGTATCTCCTGATCACGCGTCTTCCCTGGTCCCAGAGTGTGGGGAATGCGATGGCTTCACCCTTGACGAACGCGCGGACCCCCTGGAGGTTTTCAACATCGAAGTTCACTCCCACGAACACTATCCCCATGGTCGAGTAAGCATCATGAGCCCTCTGTACCTCAAGAAGGGCATCCTTGCAGCTCGGGCACGCCATGCTCCAGATGGTCACCACGGTTGTCCTGTTGGTGTGGACTTCCTTGCCGAAGTCGTACATCTCGTTGGTCAGAAGGTCAGTCAGCGCGAACTCGGGGGCCATATCACCGGCCTGCAACCGGTCATCTGACTTCGCGGACTTTGAAGCTCCGCCAGAACAGCTGAGGGCTGCCAGCACGCAGACACATACGACCGTCACAAAAGACCTCATACTACCTCCTTGCGATGTTCCTTAAGGGAACTATCACATTTACTATAAGTGTTGGGGGGTGGTGGGAAAATAGATCGTAGGGTGGGCAATGAACCGGGGTCGGGATGAAACGGGGTCGGGGCGCGAACCGCGAATTCACAAGTGGGG
>JAUVJV010000194.1 GCA_030592245.1 Candidatus Eiseniibacteriota bacterium | reverse complement strand
CCTCTGGTTAATTGTCCCTGAGCAGGTTAATATTGCCATGGCACGGGTGGACCGTTAAGGGGGAGGGTTGGGGGGGGTAGGGAAGTACGTAGTCATTGTCATATGCTCTTTGGGCCCACTCCACATTCTTGATAAGGTCTTCGCGGTCCATTCCACCAAGAAAGGCGCAGACTACCACTATGCTGTCGCCGGAGGCCATCGTGGGGAACGGCCCGGCCGAGATCAACTCGACAGGGTCACTGTCGCCGGGCACGATATCATCGGTACGGTCGATGTGCGGTGTTGCCAGGAATTCATAGCGTACGGGATCGTCCATGGGGTTGTCCCGTTCCCAGTGCCAGTCCCACCAGTTGAAATTGACGTTGACCTGGCCGATCGAATCCACTGAGGTGCCCTCGGCGCCCAGGATTGCGATGGCGCCCCAGGACGGGCAAAGCCCGTTCTGGTAGGTGTAGTGATGCTCACCGCACATGCGGTGTTCCGGGAAGTACTCCAGCATCTTATTGTAGAACCAGGAGCTTGACGGTGGGCGCCATTGCTCATAAGATCCCTTCCAGCCCGATGAGAGCTCGCCGAAGATCCCGAGACAGGGGGCGGTAAGGAAACCCTCGCCATCGTTCTTGATGGTAAAACTCACTATCACGAAAGCTTCGGCGAACTGGTAACTCCACAGATAAGCTTCCTGCTTGACACTCACCCGGAGCACGGCATCGTTGCTCGGGCGCCTGGGGTAATCCTTGTACTCCGTGATAAAATCCTGCTCGCTTATGGCATCCTTGGAATAGGCCCTGCTGGTTATGAGGATAGATCTCTCCTTGATCTTCGTTTCGGGATTGAACTCGGTAGCGCCCGCAGTCGATGTCCCCCAATAACCCGATTTCGCTCCGGTCGACACCACCGTGTCACCTTCCGCGTTCACGGCTCCCACCCAGAGGCCGGCCCGGATCATGTGCTCCTGCCCCGAGCCCAGCGGGTACTCCATCGAAGGTTTGCGGCTAACGAAATTATTACCGAAGAAGCCGTAGTTGGACAGGACCAGGCCGATAGCGCTGCCGTCGGTCTGCCGCAGCTGAAACGGGATAGTGGTGTCGGCCATGGCTACCGAGAGCATATCCCGGGGAGGCACAATGCCCCGGGGCGCATCGTGAGCCTGAAGGTGATGCATGTCCGCCAACTGAATCAGGAGCACTGCACACACAACGATTGTCAGTCTATTCATCATTGCTCCGTTGAGTACCAGATATGGATGGTCCCGGTTCCGCGCTCAAAGGCATACACTCTCTCCCGGTAGGTGCCCACGGCTATCGCATCAAACAGGACATCCGGGTCTTCGATGGATAATGATTTCACCGGGGTGTCCGACTCGCCGTCGAATGTATACCTGAAGATCTGGCCGAGCTCCGCATCGAGTACGTAGATGTTTCCTCTGGCGTCGGTGGCGACCGCCACGGGCCTTCTTAAGTTAATCTCGTTGCCTGCGGTGTCGGTGAAGGAGCTTATGAAGGGCACTGTTTCAGAGAAGACGATGCCCCGCTGTGGCTCATTGACGTTGACCTTCTGCACCTGGGCTTTTTCATCATCGGCCTCGGCGATCAGCAGGGCCTCACCGTCGAAGCAGAGCCCCATGGGGCTCAGGACATGGCCGATCCCGAAGCCGCTGTCGGCCAGATCTATATCGAAGCGCGGCCTGCCGAGCTTGTCATAAGATCTGACAAAGTTCCTCACGACGTCGGAGACATAGATATTGTCATCATCATCAATCGCGAGTCCCCCGATTTCCACCCACTCAGGATCGTGGAAGGTCAGGAAGGGTTCTCCGCCACCGGGCCTGAAGACCTTGACGGAAAGCGAATCTGCGGTTTCAACGACCGCCACCGCGCGCAGTCCCTCGCCGACTATCGTGGGCCTGACGAGGCCCTCAAACTCAACACCCGGGTTCAAGACGCCGCTGGCAAAGTAATCCAGCAGAGCCGAAGAGTCCTCATAGCTCAGGAAGAGGTGGCCGCCGGTGATCGCCATGTGAGTCGCGAACTCGAATCCCGTGAGAGGTTTGCCATAATTGTAAGTCCCCGCCTGGTATACCTTGTAGACCTCGAGGGGCTTGTCATACTTGCCGCCACAGCCTGCCAGGACCATATTAAGAACCAGGCACAGGACCGCCACAGTCGCGATGTTTCTGAATCCCGCAGAATTCATGCTCGAATTCACCGGCTTCCCGCTCATGGCCTCCCCAGGGTTATGGATATTCTGTGAACCGTACTCAGGTACTCGGCCAGCGTGGCCGAGTAGTCGATCTTGGATGCCACCGAGAGAATCGTGACGTTTGCTCCAACGCCGAAACTGGTCTGCATGGCATCCGCCCCGAAATCGTACCCGGCTCTCACCGCAAGGACTTTGCTGAATACTGCCTCGCCGCCAAGCCTGAAGGTCTCCTTGTTATCGGAAGGATGCGCGAGCTCGAAATCTATCACCGTATCGAGCCAGGGTCTGGCGACCGGCTCGAGGGCTATCCCGAACTTAAACTCCGTCGCAGGTGCAAAGCCTGCGTAATTGGACTTGCTGACACCGTTGGAGGTTATGGTCTCGTAGTACCCGTCCGGCGTGAGGTCTCCTCCGAAATTCATCAGGGCCACGGCGAGCCTCATGCTCCGTGGTCCGATCATATAGTAAGTTCCCGCGTCTAAGACCAGGGCGCTCGTAGTCGGCCCGCCGACCTCAACGCCGAGCTCCTCCCGGACATATTTCACCGCGAAGCCGCCGGAGAACCGGTCGGTGAAGCGCTTGGCTACCGAAAGGCCGAAGAGCCAGTCGGTGAAAGAGAATTCCCTGCCGGTTCCGTAGGGCTGGTACTCGGTTGTCTCCATCAGGTCGGTAGAGAGAACCCCGAATTGCAGGGCTATGGTCCCGTCCAGCATCTTGACCGGCATCCCATAGCAGGCATGGTTGTAGTTTATGCCCGCCGGGAGCGCCGTATGAGTCAACGCGAACTCGTAACCATCGATAAAGACCAGGCCGGCCGGGTTCCAGGCACATGATACTATATCATCACAGATGGCCACGTATGCCCCGCCCATTCCCACGGGCCTGGCGCCGACACCTATCCTCAGGAAGCTGCCCGATGAGGTGCCCACTCGCTGGTCCCCCAGGCTGGTCTGGGAGAGAGCGATCGCCGGCATCAGCAAGACGATGATCGCCAGTGTCGCCCAAAGGGACAATCCTGTCCCCGGAAGAGCCGCACATATGCCTGTCCTGCGCTTTACCATTCCAGTCCCAGCCCGAGCGCGACCTGTCTCGGTCTTCCCCTGAAGTTGGGGTTGGTTGCCCTGTAATTGGTGCCCTCGACGATGCGCGCGGCATCCTCGGGACTCGTCCCCTCGCCGATCTCGTACTCATAGGAACCCACTCCCGGCACAGGCGCCTCGCCGGTCTCAGAATCGACCCGGCGCACGGTCTTGCGATTGAACACATTGTCCACTTCCAGGTAGAGCCTGTACTTGAGCGGCGCACCGCCGAAGTACTTGGTGAACCTCAGGTCGATGATATTATCCATGGGCCCGTTCTTGGAGTAGCGCTTGGCCATCTCCGTGCCTTCCACCCGCGGGGTGTACGCCCGCCCGCTCTGCATCAGCCACTGGAGATTGAGGTTCCAGTTGGTCGGCATGTCGAGCCCGAACACGCTCAGGTTATCACCTTTGGTTATGTTCATGTTGAAATTGACATTGAACTTGTGAGGCCGGTTCCACCACAGGTACTCCTCGGCCAGGCTGGATTCCCGGGTTCCCACGTCGCCGCCCTGCTCCTGAATCAGCTTCAAGGTGTTGGGATCGGAGCTCTTTCCGGTTGCCAGGGAGTAGGTGTAGACCAATCCCCCGCCATAGCGGCGGTTTCGTTTCATCCGGATCTCCACCTCGATGCCACGGGATCTTGCATAGTCCAGGTTCCTGTAGATAAACATCTCGCCGACGCCGGGTTTCTCGAAGGCGGTCGAGGTCGGGTAATCGTAGATGTCCTTATAGAAGATAGTCGCATTGGCGGCTACCGTCGGAGTGAACTGGTGCCGGGCCCCGATCTCATACTGCACGGAGATCTCGGGATTGAGCGCGGGATTACCAATGAGCGGGAATCTCTCGCTCGATACCGAGGACAGCTTGGAATAGATCCAGATATAGCTCGGGATCTGCGTGAAGTGGCCATAATTGAAGTAGAGGTTGTCGCGGTCGGTAATCGGGTGTGAGATCGCTATTCTCGGGCTCAGGTGGCCCTTGAACCTGCGTCCGAAGATCTCCTTGGTATCTTGATAGAAGTTCTCGCGGGTGGTCTGGGTGATTGAGGGGTTGCTGGTATCGGCCACGGCGTCCTCGACCTGCTGGCCCGGGAACCAGTAGTCATAGCGGAGTCCGATCTCCCCGATCAGACCCTCGAACCTGATCTTGTCCGTCACATAGAAGTAACCGCGATTGGGGTATATGTGGAATATGTCATGGAACTCACCCAGGCTGTCGGGATCCGAGACCCAGGGCCTGCGGATGAAGATGTACTGGATATTTTCATACGACGCGTTGAATCCGCCCTTGAACTGGTGGTTGGGTGGAAGCTGCGTGGTGATGTCCCAGGCGGCAGTATAGGTCTCACCGTAGCGGTCGTGCCAGAGATCGGCATAACCCGTCTCGACGAAGTAGGGCGTGTCGGCGTCCTTGACATAGTTGCCGTCCTCATCCCGGGTCCAGAGATACCCCGGATCATCGGGCGCCCAGTACTCAGTCCAGTGCTTTCCGGCAACATCGGCGTGTACCAGGGTGAAGAACCTCGAGACCTTGAGCTGATGGTAGGTGCTCTGGCTGAGGAACTGGGTCCAGCTCAAGACCAGGCTATTGGAGTCCCCGGTATATACCAGGGCGCTGTCGAGGTAGCGGGACCAGGCATGCTGGTAACCCGTAAGATTGCGGGTCACATCATAGGGGTCATAGCGGAAGTAGCCCTGGTCGATCGATATGGCCTTGGTGAAGGAGAGTCCGAACTTATTCTTCGATGACGGCCGCCAGACCACCTTGCCGAAGAGCTGCCATTTGTTCTCCGCCCGCGGAGCCATGCTCCCGTAGTTGAACTTTATGCCCAGGAAATTGTCCTCGTATGAGGATATCAGGCCATCGGATCCCGGTATGTCGTTGATGTTCGGGAGATGGGTATCGGTGAAGCGGCCTGAGAATCCCACGTAGTAGGTGACCTGCCCCGGTATTCTCACTCCCATCTTCGGCAGCAGCTGGGTGGTGATGGGCTCCGGTCCGTCGAAGCCTAACTCGAATCGGTCCATATTGGAAAAGGCGCTCTCCCCATTGGTGAATGCCAGGTGATCGGCGGAGTATTCGACATAGCCGTGATGCTTGCT
>JAUVJV010000406.1 GCA_030592245.1 Candidatus Eiseniibacteriota bacterium | reverse complement strand
GATCACGACCTTGTTGCTCGAATCCGCCTCGGCAGAATCGTCCTCGGCCTGGAGGAGGATCCGGTCAACACTGAGCAGGAAGGTCTCGATCTCATCCATTGGCACCGGGGCGTCCAGCAGAGTAAAGCCCTCGACCGCCTCCCAGGCTCCGGCCCCCACCAGCACATTCACCTCTGCAAACTCACCGGTCTCGACGGGGTTATCCGATCCGCAGTTGAGGCCGAACATGGCGACTGTGATACAGATGATAAATGCATGGATTGCATGGCTTCTACGGCTCGAGGTCATCATGACTATCTCCTTGATTACATGCCAGGATACGCGCATTCACGGCTCATGGCCCTGAAGGCCTCCGAGCCCTGATATCACAAGGATTGTAACATACATTGGGTTTTGCATCAAGCCAATAGCGGCCTGACAGCCGGATCCATATGGCCTTATCTGAGGAGTACCACGCTGCCGGTATGGCTCTGCCCATTCCGGATGAGACGGTAGAAATAGATCCCGCTTGGCATGGTCCGGCCCAGTTGATCGGCCCCATCCCAATCCACCTGGTGCATTCCGGGACCTCGATCGTCATCCACGGGTCTTGCAACCAGACGGCCAAGCGAATCATAGATGCTCAACATGACATGCGTAGGTCCCCGGCCCGACGGGACAGAATAAGCGATCCGGGTGGTTGAGCTAAACGGGCTCGGACTGGCGGCACTCAGCAACAGAGTCTCCTCATAGGGGCCCCGGGGAATCCCGGCCGGTGCACAAAGCTCGGTCTGATACTGCCAGGATGACATTCCCCCGAGCATGTCGAAGACATTGCCGAAGCCCTCACCGTCCAAGAAGTTGGCGGCCGCATTACTCCTGGCTCCGCTCCGACACACCACTATGGTGCTGTCATTAGGATCCAGATCCCCGAAGCTGGCCTGCAGCACCCCTGAGTTCCAGGGCATATTGATCGAACCGATTATGTGCCCCGGTGTGGCGGCCAGGGAATCGCAATACTCGAATTCCTCCCGCACGTCCACTACCACAACATTGCCACCCCCATCCAGGATAGCCTTAACCTGGGCGGTGGTGAGGTCTGTGTGGGCATACCCCACGCCAAACGTGAGAATGAGTAACGATATGGCAACCACTGCTGTTTTCATGTCTCGTCCTCCGGCACGTCAAAGGTAATTTATACGCTTACTATTCACTATACACCAAAACCCATCACTAATCAACCCGGCGCGGATCTATCCGCTTGTTCTACTGAGCACCTTTCCTCCCTTCGGGATGCACGATCCCCCAAGGGTGGTCTCAGCTTGCCTCGAACGCCTGCTTGTATTCACTTCCAGTATATGCCTTTGGATGGAATAGAGATTGGTTTCGACTTGTCTAAGTGGTAGTGTGAGCCAAATATGCCCATAAGCCCCCGGTAGAAGGAGCACCAACTGTGAGACAACGCCTTCCCATCCTGGCCCTTCTGGCCCTCTTGATCCTGTGCAGTCTGGCGGATGCTCAGCCTCGGGGGAGGCGCTCCGGAGGCCAGCGCCCCGCAGGTCAGGGGATCATAACAGGCACCGTGGTGGATTCCACGCTTCAGGCCCCTCTTGAGTATGCAAATGTGGTTCTGATCAGCAAGGACACGGACAGCCAGGTCACCGGGACCATCTCTCACGAGGACGGCCGTTTCGAGATCACGGAGCTCTCGCCCGGCAATTACTATCTGGACATCAAGTTCATGGGTTTCCATGCCAGGAGGGTCGATGATGTCACGATAACATCTGAGAGGCTCAGTGTGGATATCGGTACCGTGGCGCTTTCACGGGCCGCGATCCCAATGGAGGAGGTCGGCGTATCGGCCGATAGGCCGGACATGGTCTTCGAGATCGATAAGAAGGTGATCAATGTCGGGAAACAAATCACGGCAGCCTCTGGGACCGCGGTGGACGTGCTTGAGAACGTGCCGTCTGTGACCGTGGACCTCGATGGGAATGTCAGCCTGCGCGGGAGCACGAGCTTCACTGTCCTTCTTGACGGTCGCCCCACGATCCTGGAACCCAGCGAAGTCCTCGAACAGATACCTGCCAGCACTATTGAAACTATCGAGATCATCACCAACCCTTCGGCCAAGTACGACCCGGACGGAGTCTCCGGGATCATCAACATAATATCGAAGAAACAGAAGGTGAGCGGAGTGAGCGGCGTCGTGAACCTCAATGCGGGACTGGATGAAAAGTATGGCGGTGACTTTCTCATCAACTACCGAAGATCAGGACTCACCGCCTTCTTCGGCGCCGACTACAACAAGAGGGTCTTCCAGGGAACGTCTGAGAGTGAGCGGCGCACTTACCACGGAGATGCTGCTTCCATAATCCGCTCGGACGGGACAGGCAGCTGGACCCGCAAGGGGTACGGGCTCAAAGCCGGTCTTGGTGTGGACGTCACCGAAAGGGATCTCTTGAGCACTGAGATCAGGTGGGGCGGCAGGAGCATGAAGAGGAGCTCGGACGAGTTCTTCGACGAATGGCTCGAACCGGGTGAAGTGCACAATGAGTACCTGAGCAAGGGAAGCACCGAATGGGGCGGCGACTTCTACTCGGGCAGCCTGGACTACCGCCATACCTTTGACGCAAGCAGGCACGAGATTACCGC
Source organism: Candidatus Eiseniibacteriota bacterium (assembly GCA_030592245.1). Taxonomy (GTDB): domain Bacteria; phylum Arandabacterota; class Arandabacteria; order Arandabacterales; family Arandabacteraceae; genus JAUVJV01. The sequence goes on along the minus strand of JAUVJV010000406.1, from coordinate 312 downwards.
CCAGGTCTATCTCAGCCGCCGGGATGGCGAAGAGGAGGCCATGACCGAACTCCGGGACCCGGATGGAGAGATAAGGAGCGGCCAACACTCCACCGAGGATGGTCCTTCAAAGCGCCTGAGAGGCAAGGTGGATTATGTCCGGCCGGTTGGTCAGGCCGGTAAGTTCGAAGGCGGATACCAGGGCAGAATCGACCGCACCCAGGATGCTTCGAAGATGTATGAGTACAACCCCGATACCGGTGACTACGAGTTCCAGGAGAAGTACAGTAATACCAGCGAATATGAGCGGGACATTCACTCACTCTATGCGAT
>JAUVJV010000102.1 GCA_030592245.1 Candidatus Eiseniibacteriota bacterium | reverse complement strand
GAATTCGACACCTGAAGACGGCATGGTAGAAAAGATCCTGGGCGACGCAAGGTCGGAGGCAGAGCGCGCGATCAAAAATGCCGAACGCAGCGTTGAGTCTGAGCGCCGGAAGGCCGAGACTCAGGCTGAGAAGGTCCGGCAGGAGGTCCTGGAGCGTGTCCGGCGCAAGGTGGAAACCCTGAAATCGAAGGAAATCGCAAGCGCGCAGATAGAATCCAAGAGGCTGCTCTTAAAGGCGCGCGAACAGGCGATCGCCGGTGTACTCGAGACCATCGAGCAGGAAGTGGGCAAGTTACGCGAGGATTCTTCCGCGTATAAGAACGCTCTCAGGAAGCTCGCTGCCGAGGCCGTGACTGCGGTGGACTTGCCGCGGGTTGTATTGCGGATCGGCCCTGAGGATGCCGCGATTACCGAGGGCGATTTCCTCAGGGAAGTTGTAGGTGATGTCAAGACCTTGAGCGGCAAGGATGTTGAGATAAAGATAGAGATGGACGCCGACCTGCCTTCCGGAGGCTGCATCTCCGCATCGGGAGATGGAAGGATAATCTTCGACAATACCTTCAGGCGCAGGTTGGAGCGAATGACACCCGAACTCAGGTCGCTGATCGTAAGAGAGGTGCTAAAGGACTGATGGCTGAGAGGGTCATAGGAAAAGTCGGGCGTGTGGTGGGCCCGGTAGTGGAAGCCCGGGAGGTTGCCGGCGTCGAGATGCTCGAGATGGTTTTTGTCGGGGATGAGCGCCTCGTGGGCGAGGTGGTCCGGATCAGGAATGACGCTGCCTGGATCCAGGTATATGAAGACACCACCGGCCTGCGTCCCGGCACCCCGGTCTACGGCAAGGGCGAGCCGCTTTCGGTGGAGCTCGGGCCCGGCCTGATTGGTGGCATATACGATGGGGTTCAGCGTCCCCTGGATGTTCTGAGGGCGCAGTCCGGTGATTTCATCTCGAAAGGCATCCACGTCACCGCGCTGGACAGGGAGCGCCGGTGGGAGTTTGAGCCCGTTGCAGAGGCCGGGAGCGAAGTGTTTCCGGGTCAGATCATCGGCCATGTCCGGGAGACCGAGTTAATCGAGCACCGCATCATGGTGCCGCCCAGGATGGGAGGCACGCTCGTGGACATAGCCCCGCCCGGGGAGTATGTGCTCGAGGATGTGATCGGACACCTCAAGGGCGACGGCGGCGAGCGTGAGCTCAAGCTCTACCAGAAGTGGCCGGTCCGGGTGGGCAGACCCTATAAGACAAGACGACCCCACACGGTGCCGCTGATTACCGGGCAGCGTGTTCTTGATACTCTGTTTCCGGTCGCGCGTGGTGGGGTTGTGGTCGTGCCCGGCGGCTTCGGCACGGGTAAGACCATGGTCCAGCACGCTCTCGCGAAGTGGTGCGATGCCGATCTTGTTGTCTATATCGGCTGTGGCGAGCGGGGCAATGAGATGACCGAGGTGCTGCTCGATTTTCCCAAGCTGATCGATCCCCGCACCGGCAGGTACCTGATGGAACGTACGATCCTGATCGCCAATACATCCAATATGCCGGTGGCCGCGAGAGAGGCCAGCATCTATACGGGGATCACGCTTGCCGAGTACTACCGCGACATGGGCTATCACGTGGCGGTCATGGCGGATTCCACATCCCGCTGGGCCGAGGCCCTGAGAGAGCTTTCGGGGAGGCTTGAGGAGATGCCCGCCGATGAGGGTTTCCCAGCCTATCTTCCCACGCGGCTCGCCGAGTTCTACGAACGGGCAGGCTCGGTGGAGGCCTTATCGGGCGCCGACGGTTCGATCACAACGATCGGGGCCGTCTCGCCTCCGGGCGGCGACTTCTCAGAACCCGTCACGCAGCATACCAAGCGTTTTGTGAGAGCCTTCTGGGCGCTGGACAAGCAGCTGGCCAATGCGCGTCACTACCCGTCGGTGAGCTGGCTCGCAAGCTATAGCGAATACACCGATGATGTGACCGAGTGGTGGGATGAGACCACCAAGGGTGAATGGAAAGACTTGAGGTCGTCAATCATCTCGATCATGCAGCGTGAGGCGAGACTCGAGAGGGTGGTCAAGCTGGTGGGCGCCGACGTCTTACCCGACAGCCAGCGTCTCATTCTCGAGACCGCCAAGATCTTCAAGAACGCTTTCCTTCAGCAGAACGCCTTCGATGAGGTTGACGCCTTCTGCGTGGCCGAGAAGCAGTACAGGATGCTCAAGATCATCGTGAGGTTCTATGATCTGGCATTGGAGGCCATAAAGAAGGGCGGGACCCTTGTGGGGGTGAAAAAACTCGGGGTGATGCGGGATATCATGCAAATGAAATTCGAATACGCCAACGAGGACGCCGGGAAGCTCGAGGAGCTTGAGAAAAAGCTTGAGGAGTCGATAAATGAGTTTGGAAGCATCTTCGGATAGGCCGAGACGGCGCGACCTCCTGGACCAGCGTGAGTATGTGGGCATCGAGGAGATATCGGGGCCGATCGTCGCGCTCCGGGGAATCCATGATGTGGGATACAATGAGCTGGTCGAGGTGATCGATGGTACGGGCAGGGTGCGGTTGGGGATGACCCTCGAGGTCTCGAGCGGCGCCGCCGTGGTGCAGGTCTTCGAGGGAACCTCAGGCCTCAAGCTCGGCTCCACCAGGGTGCGCTTCCGGGGTGAGCCTTTGAGGATGGCCGTCTCGCCCGAGGTCCTGGGCAGGGTCTTTGACGGGTTGGGGAGACCCATTGACGGCGGCCCCGATCCCATTGGGGAACCCAGCGATGTGAACGGACTTCCGATCAACCCGACCGCCAGGGAGTATCCGCGGCAGTTCATCCAGACCGGTATCTCGGCTATTGACGGCATGAACACGCTGGTCAGGGGCCAGAAGCTGCCCATCTTCTCCGGCAGCGGCCTTCCCCACATGCAGCTGGTCGCCCAGGTATCGAGACAGGCCAGAATCGTGAGTGAGGATTCCGGTTTCGCGGTGGTCTTTGCCGGCATGGGAATAAAGCACGACGAGGCGATGTACTACATAAGAAACTTCGAGGAGTCGGGCGCGATGGAGCGTGCCGCAGTTTTCCTGAGCCTTGCGGATGCCCCATCGGTCGAACGCCTGATCACTCCCAGGGTCGCTCTAACCGTTGCCGAGTACCTGGCTACGGAGATGGGCATGCACGTCCTGGTGATCATGACCGACATGACCAACTACTGTGAGGCCCTGCGGGAGATCTCAACCGAGCGCGAGGAGATCCCCAGCAGAAAGGGCTATCCGGGCTACCTTTACAGCGACCTTGCGAGTCTCTACGAGCGCTCCGGTATCATAAAGGACCGGCCCGGCTCCATAACCCAGATGCCCGTCCTGACGATGCCCAATGACGACATATCGCATCCTGTTCCCGACCTTTCAGGCTTCATAACCGAGGGACAGATAGTATTGGAGCGGGACTTGAGCCAGCGGGGCATCTACCCGCCCATCGCGGGCCTGCCGTCGCTCTCGCGCCTGATGACGGACGGGATCGGTGAGGGCATGACCCGGGAAGACCACGCGCACCTGGCGAGCCAGCTCTTCGCGGCCTATGCGCATGTCAAGGACATAAGGGCCCTGGCAAGCGTGATCGGCGAGGAGGAACTGGCGCCGGTGGATCATACGTATCTTAAGTTTGGGGACGTCTTCGAGAATGATTTCCTTTCTCAGAGCTTTGATGAGAACCGTTCGATAGAGCAGACCCTGGATCTCGGCTGGAAGGCGGTCTCGGTGCTCCCGAGGGAAGAGTTGCACAGGATCACCGAGGAAGAGCTGAAGAAATACTACAGGAAGTGAAATGGCGCGATACGAAGTAGCCCCGACCCGGACCAACCTGATCAGGCTCAGGCAGGACCTTGAGCTTGCACACGAGGGGCACGAGCTTCTCGAGCAAAAGCGTGAGATTCTCGTGGTCGAGCTCAAAGGCCTGACGGCGAGGGCGGTCGAGGCGCAGAAGCGGGTCGATGAGGAGCTTGCCCGGGCGCACACGGCCTTGATGGAAGCGCAGCTTGCAAGCGGCGACTCCGGGATTTCTTTCGCCTCACGCGCCGTGAATGTGAAGACCGATATCACCATGAGGGAACGAAGAATCATGGGTGTCGCGATCCCCACGGTTAATGTATCCTTGAAAGACAATGCTCCTTACTATGGTCCGCAGGCCACGTCGGTATGGACCGACGAGGCGGTGGTGAGATTCAAGAACGCCATCGCAGCCATCGGAAGACTCGCCGAATCGCGGATATCCCTGATAAGGCTGGCCCGCGAGATCCAGAAGACCGTGCGGAGGGTCAATGCCCTGGAGAAGGTCTTCATCCCCGATTATGAGGAGACGGTCAAGTTCATAGAGGATTCACTGGAAGAAGCCGACCGCGAAGCGTTCTTCGCGCTCAAACTGGTCAAAGGCAGGCTGGAAGCCCGCAGGGGGGTGAGGTAATGAGCAGTGCGCCGCTCGCCAAGATTGTGCTGTCCGTGGATGCCACCGAGGCGGCCCTCGATGCCGCCCGGTATGCCATCGCCCTGGCAAGAGCCTACGGTGCGCAACTCCATGCTGTATACGTGGTAAACGAGAAGATGCTGGAGGAACTGCTTAACGCGAAGATCTTCGTACAGGAGGAGGAGGTCGATCTGGAACACGACCTCGAGGAGGACGGGAAGCGCTACCTCGGGGCGGTCGAGAGGCTGGCCCGGGACAAGGACCTGGTGATCACCACCGAACTTCTCAAGGGAGTGGTGCACAGGGAGGTTGTAGATAAAGCTACCCAATTGGATGCCAGTCTTATTATCATTGGTGAGATTGAAGAGCCTATGAGTAGGCGCGATATCTATTTTGATGAGGGAGAGATGATCCTTCGGCTGGCCAAGTGCCCCGTGCTCACCGTCAAGGGCGAGCAGATCGTGCGGTCCCTTTACGAATCTACATAGTGTGTTCTGGAGGCCCTGTAATGATTCTTGAGAAACTCATAAGCATCGAATGCGTGAAGATATGGGACACGGATGTTGACAAATGGGCGGCGATCGACGAGCTCGCCGGTCTCATAGCCTCCGGCTGTGAGGGGTCCGACCGGGATACCTTGGTCGACGATACCCTCGAGCGGGAGTACAAGGGCAGCACCGGTATCGGTAAGGGAATCGCAATTCCCCATGCAAGGACCACCGGAGTGAGCTCCCTGGTGGGAGCCCTGGGGATTTCGCGTCAGGGGATCGACTTCGAAAGCGAAGACGGTCAGCCCTGCCACCTGGTCTTTCTCATCCTTGCCCCGCCGGAGGAGTCCACCACCTATCTCAAGGCCCTTTCAGCCGTTGCCTTCATCGGAAAGGACGAGGCCATCATGTCCAGGCTCAAGTCCGCATCCTCACCCGGTGAGGTGATCTTGGTGCTGGGAGAGGTGGAGAGCGGCAATCACTAGGAAAAGAGAAAAAGGGGACAGACACCTATTTCCGCTTTGCCGAAATAGGTGTCTGTCCCCTTTTTCTGTCTGTCCCCTTTTTCCTTGTTCCCTGGTGAGCAGATGACGTCGCGCGAGAAATCCATCCTCATAGCAGTATCGGCCTGCCATGCCCTCATCCATGCGTACATGCTGGTGTTCCCGACCATTTATAGGTCGGTCGGCACCTCGCTCAACCTGAAGTTCTCGGGCGTGGGGCTGGTGGGGATGGCCTCATACATGGCCTTCGGCTTCGGTTCGCTTCCGGCCGGGTTCCTTTCGGATAAGCTGGGACCAAGGCTGCTGCTTGTAATCTGCCTGGCCGGGACAACCCTGGCATCCGTGCTTGTCTTCGTCCTCGGTTCCACGGTAGGTGTCGTGGTTGCCCTCGTGCTCCTGGGCCTCTTCGGCAGCATGTACCATCCCGCCGGATTGTCACTGATAAGTAGCTCGATCAAGGAGACCGGAAAGGCCCTGGGTATCCATGGCATGGCCGGGACGCTTGGGGTGGCCGTAGCGCCTGTCATCGCGGGCGTGATGACGGTGCGTCACGGGTGGACTTATTCTTACCTGGTCTTAGGTGGTGCGGGTGCGGTGATCCTGGGGGTCTTGCTGGTTGGCCTGGGATTCCATCTTAAGAGCGTGGACCATCATGCCAGGAAGCCGCGCAAGAGCCTGCGGGCGAGCATCACCCGCGAACTGATCCTTATCTATGTGATCGGCGCCATCTACGGTCTCATATACCGGGGCATCATGACTTTTTTCCCGTCGTATCTTTCTCAGCGTGTCGCCTTCATCGGGGATGATGTCGGCCGCCTGGGGCTCGTGAGCTCGGGCATACTCGTGGTCTCCCTGGCAGGGCCGCTCGTGGGAGGGTATTTCGCGTCCAGCCGCAAGAGGATAGACCGGATGCTTTTCCTGATCTTCACGCTCCTTGCCGGGCTCTCGGTTGGCTTCTACTTCGGCCAGGGCATCCTGCTGATCGCCGTTGCGGCCCTTGCGGTGCTTCTCATATTCGGATTTCAACCGCTTCAGAACACGCTGCTTGCCAAGGTGTCCCATTCGACGAGACGCGGCGCGGTTTTTGGCATCAACTACACAGTGGGTTTCGGCATCGGCGCCTTCGCAAGCGGCATCGGTGGTGTCGTCGGTGAGGCATATGGCCTGAGGTCAATATTCCTGCTGATGCTGGGGCTATGCATTATTGAGATGATACTTGTTGCGGCATCGGGGCGTCTAAGAGGGAGGCGTGAGGAAGATGGAGTGTCCTAATCACGAGAAGAACATGAAGGTGTGTAACTGCTCCTATGAGCCCTGCTCCAAGAAAGGCAAGTGCTGTGAGTGCATCGCCTATCATCGCGGGTTGGGAGAGCTTCCTGCCTGCTACTTCCCCGATGACGTGGAACGGACTTATGACAGATCGATCGCCAGGTTCATAGCCTGCAATAAGTAAAAAGGGGACAGCGCCCTTTCTCAGGGCGGAAAGAATATGAAAAAGGGGACAGACAGAAAAAGGGGACAGACACCTATTTCCGCGTTGCCGAAATAGGTGTCTGTCCCCTTTTTCTCCTTTTTCTGTCGGGAGTCAGCAAGTGAACATCCTTAGACTAATCACAAGATTCCTCACCTCGACCCGGGTGGCGATTGTCGTGATGGTCATCATCACCCTGCTCTCCCTCATAGGGGCAATGCTGCCCCAGGGGGCGGCTCGCGAGGCCTATGTCGGCGCCTACGGGGAGGTGTGGGGTAATTTCGTCTGGCACCTCGGTCTCACCGACATCTTCAGGTCTCACTACTTTTCGCTGCTCCTGGTTCTGCTCTGCATCATGGTGTTTTCCTGTTCCTTGAAGAGCCTTCCCCGGCGTGTCAGGCTGGCCACGCAATGTGAGTACATCGCCGATGAGAAGCGGCTGGAGGGGATGGCGAATCATGCCGGCCTGGTGCTTGAGGTGG
>JAUVJV010000279.1 GCA_030592245.1 Candidatus Eiseniibacteriota bacterium | reverse complement strand
CGCGTCAGCTCGATGCTCACGGTCTTACCACCAGGATCCTGGCTTTCAAAGATGATGCCGTGCGCCTCCTCATTTCGGAGTACACGCGCGAGGCGGGCTTGAGAAACCTGGAACGGGAGATCGGCAATATCTCGAGGAAAGTCGCGAGGAAGGTGGCGGAAGGTAAGCGCGGCAAGACCGTCGTCACCGCGGACAGCGTGGACGACTACCTCGGTCCGAGGAAGTTCTTCAGGGAGGTCGCCGAGCGTACCATGGTTCCGGGCGTGGCCACCGGCCTGGCCTGGACCGAGGCCGGCGGAGACATCATATTCGTGGAGACCTCTATGATGAAGGGTGGCAAGTCCCTGAGCCTGACCGGGCGGCTGGGCGAAGTCATGCGCGAGTCCGCCCAGGCTGCGCTCACCTATGTGAGATCCCGGGCGAAGTTCCTGAAGGTGGATGAGTCATTTTATGAGAATCACGATCTGCATATACATGTGCCCCATGGCGGTGTCCCCAAGGACGGGCCGTCGGCCGGGGTTACGATAGCGACGAGCCTGCTTTCGCTCTTGACCAAGAGGCCGGTAAAGGCCGACATCGCGATGACCGGCGAGATCACGCTCAAGGGCAAGGTGCTGCCGGTCGGAGGCATCAAGGAGAAGATCCTGGCCTCGCGGCGCGCAGGCATCAGAAAGGTCATCCTTCCCAGCAAGAACGAGAAGGACCTGATTGAAGTCCCCGAGATAGTCAAGAAGGGGCTCGACTTCATCTTCGTTGACAATCTAGACGAGGTCTTTGAGCACGCGCTCCAGTAAAACGCGCCATTGCGGAGGAACCCGTCTTGAATGACTCTTCGGGCTCACATCCCATACGCTGCTGGGAGTGGCTCTCGTGCGACCGGGGAGATTGCCTCGCCCATTCCTCTGATGATCTTCGCTGCTGGCTGGCTGATGGCAGCTCCTGCTTCGGGGGCGAGGTCGGCTTGACCGAAAGGCTCTCCGACCGCTGTTCCTCCTGCCCAGTGTTCACCGCATCGCGGGAGCGCTCCCTGGGAAAGAGGCTCACCGATCAGGCCATGGTCGACACGCTCGATGCGCTACTCAGAGAATCCGCTTCGCTTGCATCCCAGGTAAGCGTGCTTGCGGCCGAGCGACGAAGCAAGGCCGTGCAGGTGACGCTCCTCAGTGAGGTCGCTCGTGCGCTCCAGAGCACGATGGGGCTCGATGACCTCCTGCTTGTCATTCTCACCGCCGTCACCGCCGGCGACGGGCTCGGTTTTAACCGGGCCATTCTGCTGCTGGTCGACGAACAGGGATCCGTGATCAAGGGCCGGCTTGGCGTCGGGCCCGCGGATTCCGATGAGGCGGACAGGATCTGGAGGGCAATGGAGAAGGAAAGAATAAGCCTGGGGAACATACTTTCCGCGCGGTGGCCGGATGGGAAGGCCAGGAACGGGGCGGTCACGGAGCTGGCAGACCGGATCGTCCTGCCGATGGACCCGGAGACCAATGCGGTTGCAGCCTGTCTCGAGACCTGCACTTCCTTTGTTGCCCGGGATGCCGGCAATGATCCCCTATCGCGTGTGCTTGCCCGTGCGCTGGGAAATGACGATTTCGTCGTTGTCCCGCTGGTCGCGGAAGGCAAAAAGCTGGGGGCGGTCCTTGCGGATAACTTCGTCACCAGGCGCTTGATCACCTCCGCGGATGTGCGGCTACTGGAGACCTTCGCCAGCCAGGCGGCTCTCGCCATCCTGAACGCATCGCTTCATGAGAGGCTCCGCCGGCGGCTGAGCCAGCTTGAGGAGGCATATGACGAGCTGAGCAGGACGCATCTCCAGATCCTGAGGGCCGAGACCCAGGTGGCGTTGGGTGGGCTGGCGGGCACTCTGGTGCACGACCTCAGGGCGCCGCTTGTGTCCATAGGTTTGATGGCCCGGCGGGCGGCATCGGAGACTGCCGAGGGACAGCCCGTGAGGGAAACCCTCGAGCAGATAGCCGAAAAGGTCTTGGAGACCGAGGAGTACCTCAAGGACCTGGCCAGGTCCGCGCAGCGGGAGGCAAGGAATGCTGAGCCGGTGGACCTCGCCGGCCTGGTCACGGACGCGCTCGAGCTCCTGCGCGGCCTGATGATGAATCTCGATGTTGACGTGATTGCGGAATTCAACCATGGTGATGTGAACGCCTGCGGCAGCAAAGTTGAATACAGGCAGATGATCCTGAACCTGCTTCAGAATGCGCTGGAGGCCATGCCCGAAGGCGGAACACTCACAGTCGGGACCAGGACAGGGCAGCTCCGTGCCGGGCAAAGCACGACAGACGATTCAGCCGTACTGATCTCGGTGGAAGATACCGGGACCGGGGTGCCGGAAGAGGCAAGGGCCAGGCTGTTCTCGGCCTTTTACACAACCAAGCCCGGGGGATCCGGACTTGGACTGCTCACCGCGAAGCGGATTGTAAGCGATTGGGGCGGACAGATAGACTTCGAATCAGAGGAGGGCAAGGGGACCTGTTTCACAGTGACGCTTCCAGTATGGAGGCAGCCTGAAACGGGTGGCACCAACACGACGTGACAATACTGATTCTCCAGATAGGGTTTCTGGCTTTTCTCTTGTACCTGTCCTCGGTTTTCTCAGGCTCCGAGACCGCTCTCTTTTCCCTTAAGTCGTACCAGGTAAGAAGACTGCGCTCCAGGCCGTCGAGGAACTCCATCAAGGTGGAGTCATTGCTGGCCGATCCTCACCACCTCCTGGTGACCATCGTGGTGGGGAACACCCTGGTCAATGTCGCCGCCTCCAGCATAGGAACCATCCTGGTGGGGAAGTTCTTCCACGAGAACGTGGTCGGGATAAGCGTCGTCGTCATGACCGTGCTCATCCTGATATTCGGCGAGGTCGTACCCAAGACATTCGCCGTCAGTAGTCCGCTCAGGGTATCGCTCACCACCGTTCCGGTCATCTCCGCCGCGGTCAGCATGCTGGCGCCCTTAAGGCGCGTGACCGAGGCCGCCGTCAGCTTTGCGGACAGGCTGAAACCGGCACGGCCGTCGAGTTATGAGCCGGATTCACCGGGAGATGTGGCGGAGGCCATCGCTCTCGGACACGCAGAGGGTGTTATCGATGAGTTCGAGGGCGAGGTGTTGGGGAGCATCTTCAGAATCGAGCACATGTCGGTTCAGAACATAATGACACCGAGGACGGAGGTCTTCATGTTGAGCTCCGATGTCCCGCTCGAGGAAGCCGTGGGCATCGTAAAGTCTTCGGGCCTCTCCCGGGTCCCGGTCTTCGATGCCGAGGAGCGGGACAGCATCAGGGGTGTGCTCTACGCCAAGGACTTGCTGCACAAGCAGTCCAGCCCGCATCTGACGATATCGGAAATTGCCCGGAGGCCTGTCTTCGTGCCCGAATCGAAGCAGGTTGTGGATCTCTTAAGGGAGTTTATCACCGGTAAGGCGCACTTCGCCGTGGCCATCGACGAGCACGGCAGCTTCGTCGGCATCGTCACCCTGGATGATGTACTTGCCGAGATCGTGGACCGTGTGGGTGACAGGCTCCCGCGCAAGCATGGCTATACCAAGCTTTCGAGGTCGAAGTGGGAGATTCCAGGGAGAATGGAGATAGAGTTCTTCAATGCCCTCGTCGGGGTGTCGATAGTCGATACCCTTGCGGAGACGATTGCGGGGTTCATCGTCAACGAGCTGGGCAGAATACCGGCTCCCGGCGATGAGTTCGTGCGGAGAGGCCTGCGGCTGAGGATCCTGGATTCCGACGGCCGCCGCATCAAGTCCATCGAAGTCGAGAAGTTGAGGTAGCAGCCGAATGGTATTCAAGGACCTGATCCTCATCCTGGCGATAGTGGCCTCTATAGCGGGCGCCGCCTTCTTCGGCGGGAGCGAGATCGCGTTCGTCACGACCAGCAGGTTCCGGATCAGGGGCCGGGCGAAGCAGGGGTCCCGGGGCGCCGCGATCGCCGACTGGCTCTTGAGGCGGCCGGCGATGCTCTTAAGCGTGACTCTGGTCGGCACCAATATCTTTGTCGTGCTTGCATCCTCGCTGATGACCGTTTGGCTGAGCAAGTCGATAGGCCCATATGCCGTGCTGGTCTCGACGGCGGTGGGGACGGGGCTGATCCTCATCTTCGCTGAGATCATTCCCAAGTCGCTGGCCAGGCATAATCCGGATGGCTTCCTTTCGCGGATGGCCCAGGGTCTGGGGTTCGCATATTT
>JAUVJV010000245.1 GCA_030592245.1 Candidatus Eiseniibacteriota bacterium | reverse complement strand
TCATCCGTCGAGTTCTATGATTCGAAGACGGGGAATGACGGGATCATCAAGTGGTATCCCGACGGGTCGGGGAGCATACAGTGGCCCGATTACAGGGATGGGGAACAGTATTGCTGGGATACGCTTCAGTACAATGCGGTATGTCCTTAGCCGCATTTAACCGGACCGGGGCGGTGGGCCTTAAGGCTTAGCCGTCCCGGTTCCTTCTTTCTCCTGCAAACGCCTTCGCACCGACCAGCCCAGAACGAACTCGAGCAATCCCAGGCCGAAATACAGCACATGGAGCCAGTGAATTCCCGGCATCCAATAAACCTGAACTGCGATCCATGCGAGGAGTAAGGCGCCGAGACCCATAGACGTCTCAGCGGCGTACCGGCGCCGTGTGAAGGACAATATCGCTCCCAGAAGACTCCCCAGGCCATTGACGGTGAAAAGAACGATGCCCGGAACCAGAAAAGTGGCGAAGGGCGAGTCCTTGAGCACCTCAAGCGGCATTCCGAGGCCCGCGCCACTTGGGTCCAGGGCCAGCCCCAGCCCGCCCGCCACTGCTCCCAGGCCAATGAACGCCTGAAGGGCTCCCAGTCCATTTGCCAGGCTCTTCCTATTCCCCAGGATTGCCTCCCGTCCAGATGGCTCCAATACGAATCAGCTTCGTGATGCTAGGCGGTCTCCGGCACGACAATTGTGCAGAACACGCTGGACTCATCCACCTCGGTGACCTCGGGTTCCACGCCCAATTGCTCACCAAGCAGCGAGAAAGCCTCAGGCAACACCATGCCGGCACGGAAACCGTCCTTGCAGACAATTGTGCCGTTCCCGGTCCTCTCGTAGTCGATCGCTCCGATGAGATCGGCTGCTGCCTGATCTTCAAACCATTTGAGTCGGCTCGTCCAGAACTGCTCTGAGTAAGTTGAGAATAGGATGCGCCCGCCTGGCCGCGCAACTCTCAGAGCCTCGCGCAGGAGTGCCTCCTGGTCTACTCCAAATGCGCAGATCCCGTTCTGGACACACACGACCTCATCGAACTCCGATTCGTCAAAAGCGAGTCGCACAGCGTCCATCTCAAGGAACTCGCATCGCGAGCCGGAGCCGGCGATTTGACGGGCCAGCGCAATGCTCTCAGGCGACGTGTCGATACCTACTACCCGCCTCGCCACTTCTGCCAGCCGAAGGGTGACGCGCCCATATCCGCAGCCGAGCTCCAACACCTGATCGCCGCACTCCAGGTGGTTGAGCACGAAGCGAATCTCCGCTTCGAGGTACTGCTCCACGCGCGGAGACGCGATATCGTAGCATTGGCGTAGGCGCTCTCCTGACAACTTCCCGGCGTAGTATCCGTGCATGGTTACTCCGGTCTGCCTAATGTGATGCATAAGCGGTGTGGGTTGAGCTCAGCGGAACCCACGGCCTCATTGTCACGCCTTCTCCGCGAGCACACGCCAGTTTGAACAGAACTGCTGCACCCCTCTGTTGCTCCAGCAACCTTCCTCTTTCTCCATTGACAACAGGCGAAACCCGGAGAGGAAATCCTCGAGGTCCATCTTATCCGCGAAGTAATGGATGTCCCCCGGAGTAACAGATTTCTCGCAACGATACGTGTGGAGAGCGACCTCCTCTCCGAAGCCATACTTCCCATCCTCTCGAGTGGGGCATGTAAAGTAGAACAGTCCACCCCTCCTCAAAAGCGCGCGTACATGGGTTATCGCAGCGGCAAACAGGTTTCGCGAGCCATGGTAAATCACGTTGTAGCTCAATACAATATCGAAGCTCCCGTCCGGGAAGGAGTCTCCGAGAACATCACATGCCTGGGTTGGGATCTCAAGCGACAGGTCTTCCGCCCATTTCCGCAGATGGGAAACGGCGCTTTCCGAGATATCTGTCGCACTCACCGAGAATCCAGCCTGGGCGAATGCAATCGCATGGCGTCCTAATCCGGACCCGAGGTCGAGCACATTCGGCCGTTCCTCAGGGGATTGTGTCGAGATGAACTTGAGGACATCCGGGTCGGGACGCTTCCACCAGGAGTGGTCGTCATTACCACTCCAGTAGGCTTCCCAGATGCGATTGTCTTTGGGTCTTTCCATGGATTCCAACGTTAGCTCCACCTGCAAGCAGGGCTGGCGCGAGCCGGGCGCAAGCGCTAGTTAGACACGGCCTCACGACAAAGCCCGCCTAGCGACGATGCCGAAAGACCACCAATTGAGTCGTTCGCGGTGACTGACCTCCCACCCACATGCCAGAAGTAGCCGCTGAAGCTGAGTACCCGTAAAGAAGTGGCAGTCACCTTCGTGAGGGTGAATACGTAAACACAGGTTGAACAGCTCCCGAATGGGCGGAAAGAAGCATGCATCGGCGATGATCAACTTCCCCCCAGGACGTAGCACGCGGTCGACCTCCCGGAACGCAGCCTCGGGATGGTAGAAGTGGTGGACCACCCCAGTTAGTATCACAGCATCGAATGTATCGGTAGCCCAAGGCAACGACGTTTCTGCATCGGCACACCGGAGATCGGACTCGACGTCAAACCGCGCCAATTTCCTGCGTGCCACATCCAGAATGCGCGGCGCAAGGTCAGAGCCGGCAAGATCCCGCGCACCGGCCTCGGCCAAGCGCTCCAACAGCCGTCCAGTCGCACAGCCGACGTCCAGAATCGACGATGAGGCAACATCCTGACCGAGCGCGGCGAGCACGAAATCATCCATCGTCGAAAGCCGGAAGAAGCGAACGGCGATCGACGTATCGTATCGATCGGGCAGCTTCTCATTGTATGCCCTGAAGCTGCTCGCCTTGTACCGATCGTGCTGATTCGCCATGTGTTCTTCTAAGCCATTCACCACCGGTAGCGTTTCTTCGCTCTGTCCAACTGCTGCATAAGCTGATTGTATTGGCTACCATTCATGCGGCTGCTAGTACTTATAACACGCAGCACCTAGTATTCTCATATTGCCCGAAACCCCATCGCTTGTCAACACCGCCATGATGTGGTCGGGGGTTAGACTGTTTCACCTTAACTGCACGCCTGTCGGATCCTATCGGACGGGCAAGACCAGGGCCAGCCCGTATCGAGACTGGGACTTCGGTTGACAGTTCTTTGGGCTGTGATAGTCTCTGTCCTGGAGGAGGAGACTTGAGCAATCGCGAGCAGACGCGGCCGGTGGCCCTGGAGGCGTACGACTCGATGGCGGAGGCGTACGCGGCGGCGATCGAGGAGAACCCTCGCAGCATCTACTACGAGCGTCCGGCGATGCTGGGCCTGCTTCCGGATGTGTCCGGTCGAAGCATCCTGGATGCCGGTTGCGGCCCGGGAGTGGTGATGGGCTGGCTTGTAGGCAAGGGAGCAGATGTCGTCGGGGTAGACGTGAGTGCCAACATGCTCAGGCTTGCACGGCAGCGCTTGGGCGAGACAGCCGTTCTGCATGAGGCCGATCTCGAACAGCCAATGCCGTTTCTGGCGGATTCATCGTTCGACGTGGTCCTGAGCTCAGGGACACTGGGTTACGTTCGGGACTGGCTGGCTTTGTTCCGAGAATTTCACCGAGTCCTCAGGAGTCCAGGCTGCGTGGTATTCTCAGTCGGTCATCCTTGTTCCGACTACACGCTCAATGATACGGATGACTACTTCTCGACCGAGTTGCGTCAGTACACCTGGCGCGGGCTCGGTGCTCCCATTGTGGTACCGTGCTATCGGCGGCCGCTCTTGCACATGATAGATCCGATAATCCGTGCTGGCTTCTCAATTGAGCGGATGGTCGAGCCGGTTCCGACCGAGGAGTTCGCGGAGGTTAAACCAGAGGAGTATGCTCAGTTGATTCGGCGGCCGCGGGTGCTGTGCATGCGGGCGCGGAAGTCGGCGAATGCCGCCTAACTGGCGTATGCAGATGACGAGCCTGGCTGTCACGCCGACTGCACCGCGGGCTGCTGGGCGCGACGCACCCGACGCGCCAGCCCTGACGCTCGCGGCTGATACGCGGTCCGTTGGGTGGGGCTCAATCTGGCAGTCCGGTGTGCTGTTTAGCAGGAACATCCGAGATTCTCGGTAGAGGTCCATTATGATGAACATCGGGAGAACTGCTCTTGATGGAGCCATTCTGTCGGTTATGGCTTCACTTTTCCTGGTTGCCGTGCTGCGTTTCAACCCTCGCCTCTTCCTTCAAGACTATCCAGAAGATATCCAAAAGCAAGTGCCCCCGAAAACGGATAAGGAAAAGCGGCAATCGCTGGTGGTGGGGATTCCGTTCTTGATTCTCCTTGTTGCCGTGCCCTTCATTTCGACGCTGGCACTGAAACGGCAGGGTGGAGAGGAGGTGTCCTTCCTTCATCTCTTCCTGAACGCCTTTGGAGTAGTCTTTATCTTCAACTTGGTTGATCTGTTACTACTTGATTGGTTGATGTTCTGCTCTATCACGCCGAAGTTCGTGATCATCCCTGGAACGGAGGGAATGGCGGGGTACAAGGACTATTTCTTTCATTTCAGGGCGTCCATCATTGGGACGATGCTCTCGATAGGTGCAGGGATGGTGATAGCAGGTATTGTGCGGTTGCTTTGATGAGAAGTATCATTTGAGGCAGACAGCGCCGCCCAACAAGTCGTTG
>JAUVJV010000347.1 GCA_030592245.1 Candidatus Eiseniibacteriota bacterium | reverse complement strand
GCCCAATCCTCAGGTCCGCGGGCAATGTCACAGCCGGCACGGAGCCCGAAGAGCCTGGCGAGCAAGTATCTGAAACCGGTCCCGGCATTCCATGCGGTTTCGCCGTCCGAGAAATCCCCACGCCGGGGTGCGGTTCTTCCAACACCTCCGAAGACGTCCAGGCTCCATCGGCTTGTGAAGTCCCATCGCCACTCGGTTTCCACCAGGGCGGTATACTTGCCCTGGTAGCGCATGGCGGGGACACCGCGAAGGTCGATGTAGGGTAGGGTATAGAAGGGAGCCCTGCCAAAGCTGAAACGCCCGTCAAGCCTGAGGCCAAAATAGAGATTGCTGCTTATGGGATGAAAGCCAAGCGCATAGGTGTCCAGCCCCTGATACGTGCGGTCGCCGCCAAACACCGGATCGTAATACATATAGGTAAGCCCCGCCCTGATGCCCTTATCCGGAGTGAAGATATTGTCGCGCGAGTCGTATACCGAGAGTGCGCCCAGGCCGCCGATCTTATTGTCGATCTCCCAGGGATCGATATCCAGTCTGTCCAGGGGGATTTCAATGGCAACCTTGGTCTTCGCGAATGTATACCTGGCCCCCAGGAATAGATCGGTGTCCTTGATCCGGAAGGAAAGTTCCTGTATAAGGCCGCCCCCCTCGAGATTGAAATCCACGGATTCAATCAGGTACTGAGGATAGTAGGTGAGGTTTACAGACGCATAGCCGAGCCCTCCGCGATACCGTATACGGTCCTCTTTCCAGAATCCGGCATGGCCGCCACCGACCGCCCATGACTCGTTCGTCGTGTACATGCCGAAAATCGCAGAGATGCTGGGCGGTTCAGTCAGGGATTTGCCGAGATTCTCCTTGTCGCGGTGGAAGAAGGCCAGGCCGGCCACTAAGCCGTATCCAACTGCCGGCTCGGTGATAGGGGACACAATAGGTATAAAGCCCAATCTCCGCGAGAGCCAGGTGATCATATCAAATCCATTGTCGAGAGTGTCCCTGAATTCAGATGTGAAACTCGATGCGAGTATCGGTGTACAGAAAATCAGGATGCTCAAGATGCAAAGCGTGACAACCCTACATTTGGACAATAAACACATTCTCCCGGCTTAGAAGTAGATCTTGAGACTGGCAATGTTGGTGTTGCCGGCCTCTTATATGGCGATCAATAAAAGGCCGCGGGTCGCCGGAGCTTCCCGCGGCTGTTCTCATCTTAGTGCCGTTGAGATCAGGCTCCAGGAGGAAACGTGGCCAGCATCTTCTCCACCATCTTGTCGACGTTCGCCTGGACTTTCTCAGGATCGGTACCGCTTCCAAGGATCTTGGTACCCATGCCCCGCCAGACCAACTCCTTAGTATCCGTATCAATGAAATCTATTACGAGGGTGCCTTCCTCATAGTAGCTTACATCGGTCCGGGTGCCGCCGTATCCGCCGTATCCCCAGGGGTCACGCATGCCGTATCCGTGGTATCCGCCGTATCCGCCGTAGTAACCCGTGCTGTAATTTGTGACCTGCATCTTCTCCTGAGTGCCGCCATGGGTGATGATCACGATATCGGGCATTCCACCCTCCTGCATCGTGAATCCCCTGGCCTCAATAGCCTGGCCGATAGAGGCCTCAATGCGCTTGGCGAGCAGCGGGTTCTTCGCGAGGGCGTCATCGGGTGGGCGATCTCCCGTCGGCCAGCCAAAGGACTTGTACTTGCTGAAGTCAGCGGTGGGATCATAGTCGGTGCTGACCTGAATGGAAGAGCAACCTACCAGAAGCACGAGGCTCCCGCCAACGGTCAGTATAGCTGCAGTTCTCATCTCGAATCCTCCTTTTCCTGTTTACAGGGTTATCCAATTGCCGAGAGTGTACCTGTTAGCATAATCCTTGTCAACTCCGGCGTCAAATGCGGTGCTGTCGCAGCACATCGCCACCATTATCTGATGCGGCGATGAATGTCAGGTTGCAGGCCGTCGACAGGAGGGAGCGGTTCGCCCTTGACCGCTCCCTCGCCTGACGGGTATTCTGTGGCAACCAAGGAGGACTGCCGACATGAATCAGGTGCTCGATTCCATACCCCTCTGGGGGATCTTCGCAATCCTCATCTTGCTGTCTCTGCTGGGCGCCGAGGCTGGATTCCGGTTGGGGAGATACCGCCGGGAGCACGCCGAGGCCAAGATGTCCCATGCCAATGCGATCATCGCGGCCACACTGGCTCTGATGGCTTTTATGCTGGCCTTCACGTTCGGCATGGGAGGATCGCGTTTTGACGCCAGAAGAAAGCTGGTGCTGAAGGAATCCAATGCCGTCGGGACAGCCTATCTCAGGGCGGCCATGCTCCCGGAGCCGGAGCGGACTGAAATCCGCGGGCTGCTGCGCGAGTATGTTGAAGTACGGCTTAAGATCGTCCAGGATCTGGACACGTATGTGCCAATAGGTCTTGCCCGTTCGGAGGAGCTGCACGGGCTGATCTGGGCTCAGGCGGCCGGCCTCGGGCTGGAGAATGACCGCTCGGTCATGGTCGGGCTTTTCATTCAGTCGCTCAATGAGGTGATTGATATCCACACCAGGCGGGTGGCGGCGGGCCTGGTGCATCGCATTCCGGAGGTAATCTGGACCACCCTCTTCTTCATCGGCCTCCTCGGTACGACCGTGATAGGATACCGGGCGGGACTCGCGGGCCCCCGCGGCATCCCCGCCACTCTTGCCCTTATCCTCGCCTTCTCGGCTGTCATGATCCTGATAATGGATCTCGACCGCCCCGGGCAGAGCCTGTTCGAGGTGAGTCAGGGGTCCATGGCGAGGCTTCTGAATAAGATGGATCAGTAGGTCAATTGGGAGGCTGCTACCCTGCCGCTTTTACGCTACCATGAGTAGGACATCGCCAGATAAGGGATATTGTACACGACCTCATTCTTGATCTCATCTGCTCGGATCTTGCGCCCGTAATACCTGTACCCGGCACTTGCCATCCACTGGTAACCCATGTGGTAATTGAGCATCATGACCGTATCCACCATCCAGTCGCTGGACAGGGAAAGACCTTCCATGTCGACGAGCCCCTCAAAGCGGTCTGAGAACCTGTACCCGAGCGCGGCGTGTACGTAGGGAAGCAGTGCATTGTCATTAGCCCGCGCGCTGAGGGACTTATCCTCAGTCTGAAGTTTCACTGTAATTTCCTGGTACATCAGTCCCAGCCCGGCATTAGCAACAAGAGGACCCTCAGTTGTGAAGTCATATGTCCACCTTGCACGAACATCGTATAACCGGTAGGCCGACCTGATGGTGGAGTCCGCCGGGAACACTACTCCTCCAAAGGAGACGGGCTCGGCGAACTTGCCGAAATCACGGGACTCGAAGGGATCCCACCCGAACAAGAGGCTGTGCCTTTCATTTATCCGGGTTCTGAAGCCCACTGTGGAGGTTGTGGTGGGGTTGTCAGTCTCGTCAAAGTTGACGAGATCGAAAGTCGTGCCGCCTGATGCTGGCGATGTTATCTTGTTCCTCTCCAGATACGCAGGACCGAAGGCAAAG
>JAUVJV010000167.1 GCA_030592245.1 Candidatus Eiseniibacteriota bacterium | reverse complement strand
GAATTCAATGACCTCATGATCAATGGTCTTGAGAAAGTGGGCCAGGCCTTCTACAACTCCAAGTTCTACTGCACCACCAACTATGGCTGGGCCCACTATGCCGAGTACATCAATATGTATACCTTCAATCTATGGGGCGACCCCTCGCTCACTCGGGAAGGTATCGACCTGGCGGGCATAGAACCGGGCATCGAGGATACCCGGATCGTCGGACGCATCGACATGTTCGCGTGGCCGAGTCCTGCGCGAGGCGTGGTGAATATAAGCTACTACCTGCCTTCCCCGGCAGGTCCGAGCCTTGAGATCTTTGATGTGCTCGGCCGGCGAGTTCGCAATCTCGAGGTTCACCGGGGGGCCGGAGGCTGGCACGAGATAACCTGGGATGGCTCGACCGGCGACGGCACTTCGGCCGCGGGCGGTGTCTACTGGATGCGATTGACGCTGGGGGACGATTCCGTGACGGACCGCATTGTCCTTCTCAGGTAGCGGAGCCAGTCTTCAGCGCAGTGGTGTAATCTGGGCAGGCATCGCCGGAAGATGAGAGAGTATCGCCCGTTTATTCCACTGTCCCGCAGCCGGCCACTCGCATGACCGCTTCGATCAATTCCTCTTGATCAAAGGGCTTGGTGAGGTAGATATCCGCGCCGGTGTAGTAGCCGGTTTCCTTGTCGGTGGGCGTGCTTCGAGAGCTGACCATGATTATCGAGATGTCCGAGTACTGTTCGTCATACTTGAGCATGCGGCAGATCTTGTACCCGTCCAGGCCGGGCAGCATGACATCGAGGATCATCACGTCCGGATGAAGTTCCCGGGCCGCGGCAAGTGCTTCGAGACCGTCCTCGGCCTCGTGGCATTCCATGCCTTCGTTTTCCAGCAGAGTGCGCACCAGGCCCCTGACGTGGTTGTCATCATCGACGATCAACACGCGCATATGGAATCTCCTTGCGGGGCTATGTCTTATTATCGGCACCTTTGGTCGCGAGCTTTAGAGAATCGGCAGGAACTTATCCAGCTCGTACTGGGTCACCTGTATCCTGTAGTTGTCCCATTCGATCCGCTTGTTCTCGAGGAACTTCGCAAAGAGGGCATCGCCGAAGGTGTCCTTGACGAGCTCGCTGGTGGCGGTTGCCTCGATTGCGGCATACAGGCTGTCCGGCAGGCAGGCTATGCCGTGCGACTTGCGCTCTTCCTCACTCAGGAGATAGACATCGAGTTCCACGGGGTCCGGGAACTTGTAATGCTTTTCGGTCCCCGCCATCCCGGCGCGGAGCATCACAGCCAGGGCGAGATACGGATTGCATGCCGGATCGGGACACCTGAGCTCGACCCGTCTCGGCTCCTCCTTGTCGGGCTTGTCGAAGGGGACTCTCACCAGGGCGGACCGGTTCCGGCTGCCCCAGCAGATGTAGGCCGGGGCTTCGAAACCGGGCACGAGCCTCTTATAGGAGTTAACCCACTGGTTGGTCACCGATACGATCTCCTGGGAGTGCTTGAGCAACCCGGAGATGAACTGCTTGGCCAGATCGGAAAGGCGGTGCTCATCCTTGCGGTGGAAGAAGGCGTTCCTCTTGCCCCGGAAGAGCGACATGTGAAGATGCATCCCGCTGCCATTCTCATCCCGCAGGGGCTTGGGCATGAAGCTGGCATATACGCCGTTCTGTCGCGCGACCTGCTTTATGACCAGCCGTGATGTCATTATCGCATCCGCTATCTTCAAGGCCTCATCGAAGCGCAGGTCCAGCTCATGCTGGCTGGTGGCCACCTCATGGTGACTCGCATGCATGCGGATGCCCATGGCTTCCATGGCGACCACGGTCTGCTCCCGAAGTTCGGTGCCCACGTCGAGGGGCGTAAGATCGAAGTACCCTCCCGCATCGAGCACCTGGGGAGAGTGGGCGTCGGAGAAGTAGAAGTACTCCAGCTCCGGACCGACATAGGCGGTGTATCCCTTCTTCTTCAGCATCCCCAGAGTGCGCTTAAGAATGTACCTGGGATCTCCCTCATAAGGGTTAAGATCTGTGTCCACCACGTCACAGATCAGCCGGGCGACCGGGATGCCGTCCTGAGCCCAGGGCAGAATCTGGAAAGTCGAGGGATCCGGCAGCACCACGAGGTCGCTCTCGTAGATTCTCGCGAAGCCTTCAACGGATGAGCCATCGAAGCTCATGCCTTCTTCAAGTACCGCTTTCAGTTCCGATGCAGGCACACTGATGCTCTTGAGCTGCCCAAGGATATCGGTGAACCAGAGCTGTATGAATCTGACGCCGTGCTTCCTGGCCTCTCGCAGCGCTTTCCTTTTCTCCACCGTGCTCATCTGAACCCTCACTCTCCCTAGGTTATACCTGTTTATCGGCAGGCGGACCGCCCCGCGGAAGTCCATAATCGGGACCGGCCTGGTTCCATTACCTGGTGGCAAGATTGCCGCGATTGCGGGCTGGTGTCAATACCAGAAGAGGGAAAAGAGGGGACAGCGCCCTTATTTCTCAAGAAGAAACGTGCCGCACCCGCCTCTGAGCATCAGCCCATTTCCTAGTGGTCGTGGCCGCTGTGATCGTGCTCGCCGTGATCATGCTCGCCCCCCAAGGCCGTAACGCGCGCATGTCTTGTGCCGATGGCCCCGCAGCCCTTAACCGAAAGCACGGGCGAGCCGGCCGCGGGCGTGTAGTCCATCTCAGACGGCATCTTAAAAGCCGGGTCCACGGAGATGTTGTCCCGGAGCTCCGAAGCCTTCTCCGCCGTTCCGCCATAGTCGGCGTCGCCGTTTCCCCAGATATTGCAGCAGGACATCATCACCTTGGCGGCACTGCCCTGGGCGAAAATCGCGGAGCCTCCCGAGTTATCGGCGATGATCGAGCGGTCGATGATTGGAGACGATCCCTCCAGGGCAGTCAGGGCGGCCCCGTGCTCGGCATGGTTGTCGACGATCGTCGAATTCACGATCAGGGGAGAGGAACCGAGCATGCAATAGATACCGGCGCCTCTCTCGGCCTCGTTCCCGGCGATCAGGGTGTGGCGGATGATCGGTGAGGAAGAGAGGCAGAATATGCCCGCCCCGTAGTCAGCGGTATTGGAGTGGATGATGAGGTTCCTAAGCAGGGGAGATGAGCCGTCCCTCGAGACCACTCCCGCCCCGTACTTGCCCGAGCCTCCGGTTATGACGAATCCGTCGAACACCGTTGTGGTATCCTCCCCGAAGCCTCCGGAGACGGCGGCGCCGTGTCCGGTGGCATCTATAACACTCGGCGTGGCTTCCAGATCTCTAAGCGCGAAGTCCTCATCCCAGCTCCCGAGAATAGTGACACCCCCGCGCAACATGACGTGCTCGAGGTAATGGCCTCCGGCAGCGAAAACCGTGTCTCCGGGCATGGCATGCCGCAGTGCGTTGTCAATAGTCGGCAGGTCGCCGGTGCCATCCGGCTTAATGTACCAGTTCCGGTTCGTGATCGCTGCCGCTGTGGCGGGGTCGTCGCCCTTCAGGCCCCCCGCACCGCCCCGGAGTACGATCATGGCCTCGGAGATCGCTGGCGCGACCTCATTGCAGTCTAGAATCGCCACGACCCCATCGTTGGAAGTGGGCAGGACATCGATCATTCCCGGAGAGGATACCGTTAAGGTAAGCCAGCCTACGAGAAGCGGAGTGCTGTCACCGATGCATCCGTTCCAGATGATAGCGGCCTGGTCACCGGGATTGGAGATCTTCCCTATGTTCAGGTCGCCGCAGTCCGTCCAGCGGCCGGTGCCCCAGGCTTCGGGCCAGCTCATGGCAAGCGAGAAGCCCCTGGCCTCGGTAAAGTTGTAGAGGATAATCAGCGCGTCTACCTCGCCCACCCCGCCGTAAGTGGTGTTGACATCCTCGAGCTCCGGAAGAGGCCCGGGCGTCGTGCAGTTGCGCGTCGCACTCTTTTCCAGGTGTACCGCTACAATCGGCAGCCTGGGCTCAGCAGCCAGCGCACTTGCTGGTACCAGCGTACTTGCCAAAACCAATGTAAGGACAACCACACAGATCGTGATCTTCATGTCTTTGCTCCTGTCCGCGGCGAGAATTCGCTTTAGCTCCGTCGGTGAATCGCTTATCCTACCGTAACGGATTTCCAGTATCGTGGGTAAGCTAATTATGGAGCCATGCGAAATCAATCGTGAAACCACCCTCAGGCGCTTCCTTGCTGGCATATTCCTGATTCCAGTGGTGCTCGCCATCGGGGCCTGTGGCCCCAGTATTCCGAGCGGGTCCTATCCCAGTGGAAACCCGGTTGAGATCATCGAGAATTCACCGAGGGTTTACCATATCGTGTTCGAGGAATTCGCGGACTCTATCGAGACCGACCGTGCTGCGGCGTTTCTCATGTGGGATTACAGGAGTGCAGGCCTGGCCGAGGTGGATACCAACCGGCTCCTCGGTGGTGACGGAAGGGACCTCGCCGTGCTCGAGTACTGCAGGGCGGCATACCTCTATGATGCGGGCGCCAGGCTGCGGGCCCTCAAGCATGTCAAGAAGTCGATGGAAGCGGATCCCACCTACAGGCCTCCTTACATACTGCTGGGCAATCTCCTGATCCTCCAGGGACGGCTGGATGAAGCCAGGAGCCTGTTTACCCGGGTCGTAACCTGGGACGTCACCGATTCGGAGGCGCTCCTGGGACTCGCCCGGTGCTATATGCATATGGGCGAGATGGAGCAGGCACGAAAGGCCCTGGTCGACGCCGTCATATTCAACCGTTTCAATCTGGAAGCCTGGAGCGCTCTCGACATGATAGGGAGCATAGAGAGTTTCGACGTCACCGACCACGAACTTCCGATGCTCGGGTTCGTGAGGAAGCGAAGGGGCCGCCATTATGATCTCGTGCTCGACCGGTCGCTCGAGGAGTGTCCGACCCAGGCGACGGCATGGATCGTGTTTGCCTCACAGCGGGCCGTCTGGCGCTATGAGGGCAAGTTCAAGCAATATGCCCGGCAGACAAGGTACGCCGCTACCTATGAGGAGGACATCGACTGCTATATGTCACTGACCGCTGCCTGGCAGGTTCTTGCCGAGAACGATACCTCGGATTGCGATTCCGAGTACCTCGATCATATGAGCAGGGTCGCGGATGAGGGCTACCTGGTTCCCCATGTTCTCTTTGACTATGTGTGTTTTGAGAATCCCATGGCCGCGAGGGGTTTTCCCACCGAGGTCATCGAGAAGATAAGAGCTTACATCAATACCTATGTCATCGTGTCGAAAGGCTGAGCCGGTGCCTGAGAGGGCCTACCTTGACATTGAAACCTCATATTCCGGCATCATCACCATCGTGGGGGTATTCCGGCCGCCTGATGAGCTCGCCCAGCTCACCTTTCCCGAAGTAAGCCGTAAGGCCCTGCTTGAAGTTCTCGAAGGGACGGATGAGATCGTGACTTTCTGGGGTCATCGCTTCGACCTGCCCGTCATAGCGCGTGCGCTGGGTGTGAACCTACGTGAGCATTTCGAGAGCCGTGATCTCGCGGACCATTGCCATCGCCACGGACTCTATGGCGGTCTCAAGATTGTAGAGAAGGTACTGGGCATAGGGCGGCAGGTCGATGGCCTCTCAGGGGTGGACGCGATGAGGCTCTGGGCGGAGTGGGAGAGTGGATGCGAGGCCTCGCTTGAGACCTTGTTGAAGTACAACGAGGATGATGTCGTGAACCTCTACCTGCTGGAAAAGGAACTCGTGAAGCTCGACCTTGAGTGCGAAAGCAACCTGTAAGGAGGCAAGCCATGGTCAGACCGATTCGGATACTGTGTGTTGCCGGTTTTGCTTTGCTGCTTGCCCACTGTTCGACCCTCGCGGGTGATGCCGGGGTCGGGACCTTCTCGATCGTCGCATTTGATCCGGTTACTCAGGAGCTGGGG
>JAUVJV010000302.1 GCA_030592245.1 Candidatus Eiseniibacteriota bacterium | reverse complement strand
CGCGCTGTCGCACCAGCCTTCGGCCCAGGTTCGAGCGAGCTTCTCAGGCTCCTTCCATCCGAGGTCCAGAACCACGGGACCTGCTATGCTAACCTCTGCCCTGCCTTCGCCCTTATCGAGATCCCAGTACACGCTCAGCCTGATGTCACTGGTATCTTCTTCAGCGACCATGGGCTCGACACTCTGGCGGTCAATGACAAAATAAGTGATCCCCCCGGGCACATGATGCCGCGCCGCAACGGTACCTGCGACTGGATCGATCCAGAGCATAGAACCGTGGGGAAGCCTCACCCGGATCAGGGGATCCGCCAGTGCCTCCAGCGCGGGCACATCGCTGCTCAATCTTCCCCAGCGGGCAGGCAAAACTAGACGGGCATTGAGGTTCCGGGCGCGGCAGCATGCCAGCATTAGCGCCGCACGTTCGGCGGGGGTTGCTGTCGAGGTTTCCAGACACTCCGAGACCCTCCTCGGCAGTGGCGTGAAAACCCAGGGATCATATCTCAAGAGCGCGGTCCGCTCTGTCGCCATTTCCGCGATTCGCTCGAGGGCTTCCCTCTCGGTAAGGAACGGTTTCTCCTCCTCCAATGCCCCAAGAACAGCTGCCAGGTCGCCGGTCTCTCCTGCAGCCTCACTAACCAGTCTCCCGAGGTTGAGAAGCAGCGCCGGCCAGGCCTGCATTGACGAAAGACCGATGCGTGCCGAAGCCACGGCAAGCCAGGGAATCTGGTCGCCCAGCCTGTGATCCTGATGCCTGGGCCGCGCCGGCAGGTCTTTCATATGCCAGGTGAGCCCATCACCATCGCGCTCCGGCTGAGGGTAGTCATAAAGACCCACAGAAAGGCCCGCTGGAGAAGGATTGACCACCTCTGCCTGCAGCTCGCCTTCCATCACGATCACCTTCTCGAGCACCGGGAACTCATCCAGCAGGAAGAACATCCGGTTGAAGGGGAAGTCGAACGGGGAGGTATCGGTAACCGAGTAATCGAGCAGGACCGATACGCCGCGCTCAAGGCCCACATGGGTCACCACCGTCTCCCGTATATTGAGGTGATCGCGCGAGAGCGCCACGCTGCTCGGAGTTACTTCATTGTAACCGTTCTCGGGGGTATCCACCGTGGAGCCGTCCAGAAGATAGGTCCGGCTTGCGTGGACCTTGAGCTCCTGGCGGGCACCGTCAAAGGCCAGCCGGGGGTCACCGACGTGGTCTATGGCCCATTCGGTGAAGACCTTAGCGAGCCGCTGCCGGCGCAGCGTGGCCAGGCCGCCGGCGTATTCCAGGTAGGTACCGTCAAAAAGAATAACAGCATCCACACCCGGCATGTCCGTCTCAGCAGGTGCCCCATCCACCAGCGCCCGCACCTCTTCGGTGGAGAGTGGGCCCTTCGCGCCCTCGGTTGCCAGTGCTGCAGAACCTCCCGCGGCGGAAAGGACCGCGCCGAGCCAGACTATAACCAAAACGAGAATTCCTATTCTAGTCAGCATAGTCGATCCTTCCTACCTTGCGGCAAAGAGTTTGTTCTTGGCCTCTTCCTTAAGTTCACTTGCCACGTCCCGCGCCCCTGCAAAGTCATCGATGGGTATCAAGCGGCTGCCCAGGCTCGCCTCCGCATCGAGGCTGAGCCGGCGTCCCGTGGCCTCCCAGGTCAATGACGCCGAAGCGAGGCTCTCCTCCTTGCTCCAGTCTTCGGGGCTCTCGACCTCGAAGTCGCGCGGCAGGCTTATGGTCTCATCGAGCGTGACCCTCTGCGGCGCCCACATGAAGGCGGGATGCTTCCTCTCCTCGGTATCAGGCAAACCTGCCAATCGCAATATCGATCCATTGTCGGCCACCAGCAGAAGTCCGGGCGATTGGAACACCATCTCGCCGTCGAAGACCTCCACAAACCGCGGCACCCGGTATTCCACCCGGAGCGTGGTATTTCGCGTGAAGTCACGATGATCGCTTAGGGTATAGCTCACGAGTTCGGCCCGGTCCGATAAGTGCCCCAGCCAGCCCTCTATGTATCTCTCGACACCCGCCTTCGTCCGGTAGGCTTTGATGCCCCGGAGCCTGCCGTCTGATATGCCCTGGCCTTCCATCGCGAATGTGCCCTCGAGCGTGCCATCTTCCAGGATCCGCGCCTCGCTCTCAACAGTCATCAGGTTCTCATCAGGAGTAAAGGCCGGAATCGCGCGGAGCTCCTCGCCCCCGGGGCTTCCGATCACATAATGCTGCTCTCCCTCCCACCGGCTCCATACCGGGTTGTTCCACGGGGCCCAGGTGGGATCGAGCATGAGGTATTCGCCGTCTTCCTGCCTGAGAGCCACGACACAGTGGTTGAACTGATCCGCCGGCACCTCTTCCACCCTGGCTCCAGCCATGGTCATTGCGGCAAAGGTGTTGTACCCCGCCGACCGCAGCATGGTAACAAGCATCCCCGCGATATCCTTGCACACGCCGCAGCGGTCCGAGAAAGTCATATCGCTGGGATGAATGGTGTAGCCCTCGCCCTCGCCCATCGAGAGGCCGCTGTAGCGGATGTTCTGGGCAACCCAGTGTACCAGGGCGGCGATCTTCTCTTCATCCGTTCGCAAGTCCCCGGTAATGTCCTCAACCATTTCATCGATGTCCGGATTGCTCGCAAAGACCCACTCATTGGTCTCAAAGAACCAGCGGCTCTTCTCGGGCCAGCTGGGCACCGTGGCCATCACCACCTTGGGTACCACATCCTGAAGATCGGGCATGCGCGGTTCCCGCTCGACGGCCGGGATGTCTTCTTTCCAGAAGGTGTAGATGAGCTGGGCATCATTGAAGGTGAGACTGCTCATCACCTCGCCATTATACTGCGAGTACTGAAGCAGCTTGTCCCTGGGAACTCTCACCACATAGGTCTTCTCGAGCATCGGCAGGCTTCCCTGGAAGGTCACCACATCATAGAAGTGCCCCCGCATCGGAGGAATGTAGCGCTCGTCATCCGCCCCGGCATCTCCCACCGCTCCTTCTTCCTCATTCAGGTAGGCAATCTGGAAGCCCTTCTTATAGGTTATGAACTCGAGGCCGTCACCCGGCTTCAGGGGCGGGAGCGACAAGAGAAGCATCCGCCCGCCCCAGAAGATCCCATAGTCCGCGGGCGCCGTGACATCGACTGCGGCCGAGGGATCCACATCAACAAATGTGGAGTCCTCCCGGTGGAGGCGAACCGCCACTATCTCAATCATATTCGAGGCCGGATCGAAATCGAAGCGCTTCGCCCGGAGCGCAAGCGCGCCGTCCGGCTCCAGGACCTTCACGAAGCGATGGTGGTACACATGGGAAAGCCCCGTCTCCTCCACATCAATCTCGGTGCGATCGAAGAGCACCAGCCGGTCGGCTCCCTCATAGGGTGAGGCATCGGCCCCGGCGAGTGTCTCGACCGCCTCTTCGGGGTCAAGAAGTGTTGGAGCTCGGGGGGCCGCCGCTGCGGCTGCCCCAAGGACAGGCGCCGCAAGCATGAATGCGGCAAGCGTGGATGCCACAAGCACAATGATAAGCCGAGCAAGGCCGATCTTGATCATCATCAGTCTCCTCTCATCGATGAAATAGGCAGGGATTATAGGACAGGACGGACTCACTTTCAAGGTTTAGAGAGAGGGGCCAGGAGCCGAGACGATGCCAACGGCTACGGTGATCGCGAGGGAGATCTTCATGGCTGAATCACCGGCTTGCTCAAAATCTATTCGAAAATGGCCTTGATCTCTCCCCAGGTGGAGGGCTCACTGGCCGTGGTCGAACCGCAAGGGTTGTCACCTGCGACTCCACCTATGCCCGCGCAGTACACCTGATCCGGGTGGTCCAGCTCGGTATTCTCCGGGAGGATCCAGGTTGCGGTGCGAGCGGGTCGTAGACTCCACCGTCTGTTGCCGAAACAAATGAAATGCCCAAGGGTACTTCGTCGACTAGGGCATGGTGAGTCATACGGCACGAGTATCGCAACTTCCTGATGCGTCAGCAATGCGCTAAAACGGCACAGATGGCCGCCTGCGCTAAAACTCTATCTCACTACCTGTACATGTT
>JAUVJV010000336.1 GCA_030592245.1 Candidatus Eiseniibacteriota bacterium | reverse complement strand
ATACCCGGCACGCCGCCTGCCGCAGACGCCGCCGGAGTCTCGGTTTTTCCCAACCCTTACCGGGGATCGGCTATCTGGGACGGGGCCCGGGACCGTGAGAAATATGTCTGGTTCATCAATCTCCCAATGCAGGCGACCATACGGATCTACACCCTGGCCGGCGACCTGGTCAAGACCATCAACTTCGATGGCAGGACCTACGACGCCGCGGACGTCCAGGGCCTGAGGACCAGCATGGAGCGGACAGTTGCCATCCCGGGCGGCATATGCGCCTGGGATCTTGTCACGGACGAGGACCAGGCGGTTGCCACCGGCCTCTATATGTACTCGGTCGAGGACCTTAGAAACGGAGAGCACCACGTGGGTAAACTGATGGTGATAAGATGAGACCTGGGATGAAACCTCTAATACTGATACTTGCTCTGGCCGCAATCCTTACCGTGCTTGCGGGCTGTGCCGACAAGCAGAACATTACGGTGCCGAACCTGGCCCCCCAGACTTATGTGGCCCTGGCCGACAGCGTGAGAAACCCGACCGTCTATATCCAGACCCTCAACTGGTGGGGCGATGACAGGGACGGCGAGGTCGTGGGCTTCGAGTACCGGTGGTCCTCCGAGCCCGAGATGCCTGGCTGCGGCCTTCCGGCCGAGTGGACCTTCACCGAGGAGACCTCGAAGGTCTTCCACCTTCCGGTGACCAACAGCATAGGGACCCATTCTCTCGAGGTGCGGGCGATGGACAATGAGGGTGCGGTGGATGAGACGCCGGCAACCCTCAGCCTGCCGGTTACCAATAACCCGCCGGTGGTAAGGATATATGACCGCGGCGCCCTTCCCGATGACCGCGGCGCCCTTCCCGACACCACTTTCCCGGCCCTGCGCATCAGGTGGGTCGGCGACGATCCCGAGGGCGATGAGACCATCTTGAGGTACAAGCTCTGGCTCGATGGCCCCGAAGAGAATGCGAAGATCCTCTCCCCTGTCAATACGACCATATCCCTCGTGCCTGCAGACTTCGAGGACCGCTTCGGCACCAGGACGCTCAACCTGGTTGCCATAGACTCAGGTTGCGATACCAGTGCCGTCGTGACCTATACCTGGTACGTAAAGGAGACCACCGGAGATCTGCTGTTGGTGGATGATATAACCAGCACGCACGCGGGCAATGCCAAAAGCGATAAGTTCTATGCGGAAGCTCTCGGTTCCTGTTCCTGTGTCGCTGTCTATTCGGAGTTGGCCCTCGAGCGATACGGGGGCAGCGTCACCTACCCGCATAACTTCCCCGAGCTCGTCAAGATGTTCGAGACCGTGATCTGGTACAGCGACCCGCTCAGGCCGGCTACGGAGAGCCTAGAGCAGATGGATAACATATATCCGTCATATGTCCAGTCGGGAGGGAACTTCCTGGTGATCAGCCTGGGAGCTATCGGGACGGACGGAGCCCTCACCGATTCGGTCGGCTTCGAGGTCTTCGGCATCGACGGCCTCTATAGGAGGAACGGGAGCAGCGATTTCGACTGCAAGCGCTGGATCATATATCCCAATGCCGGCATCGGCCTCGACACCTTGAAGGTAAGCGGACTCTACTCCGGCGTGGAGTGCATGCGGCCCGCCGCTCAGGCAACGGCGCTGTTCCATGTTCCACCCGGCGTGGCCGCAGCCGATACCGTGGACTACTACCTCGGAGTGCTCAGCTCCTACGGAGAAGGCAAGGCAGGCCTGCTGACCTTCCCCATGAGCAGGTCCGATTCCTACGGAAATGCGCAGAATGAGTTTTGCAAAGTCATCGACCTCATATTACAGTGAGCAAGTTTCTTAAGGGGGACCGGTAATGAGCAAGCGAGCGGGACTGATTGTGATCATCGCGGCAGGAATTCTCTGGGGTCTGAGCGAGATCTTCCTCGGAGATGTTTTTTACAAGTTCCACATACCGATGAGAGCCGCATCCATGACCGTGATAGGCCTGTTGCTGCTCACAATCGGCCGCTTTGCCTATGACAAGCCCGGCAGCTCAATAGCCACCGCCCTCCTGGCCGGGGCCTTGAGATGCCTCGTACCCAAGCTCTTTATCTGCCACTTCACCGCCATAGCCCTTCAAGGCTTCGTCTTCGATGCTTCCTGGACCGCGCTCAGGGCCGGTGAGAAGAACTCAATTCGAAGAGCATGGCTTTCGGCTGCGCTTGCCACCTTCGTGGGCTTCGCCGCCTTCGGGTTCCTCGGGGCCTATGTCTTCGGATTCGGGAAATGGGTCGCCGCCGGTCCCATAGGAATCCTTGCCTGGACCATGAAGTCGGGAGCTTTCGCTTCGGTTCTGCTTCTGGGCCTCGTGCCCGTGGCAGGCAAGATCGCGGCATACCTGGCCAGGAAAGAGGTAGCGCCACAGACATAAAGCGACGGGGACCGTTCGCAACCTACTCGAAGACCAGCACACCTTTCTGGCGTTTAAGATGCGGGCCTTCGTGCGGGGCCGTGTAGGACGCCGCGATGAACTCCATCCCCCAGAGGATAATGCCCGCAGAAACGTATATCCAGAACATGATCACGATGATTCCCCCGATGGAGCCGTAGATGCTCGTGATCTGGGTCATCCCGATATAGGTGAGGAAGGCCTTCTTGGCCAGCTCCCAGATCACCGAGGCCAGCAGGGCGCCGAGCAGAACATTCTTCCGCGGCACGCGCGTGGGGCTGGTAAGCAGATAGATAACTGAGAAGGTAAGAAAAGAGAAAAGATATGGCATCACCGTTAGGACAACGAGCAGGAAGCTCCCCACGGCATAGTCGGCCTCGGCCCGGATCTTGTCGATCACCCCGGGCACGAATATGGAAGCCAGAAGCAGAAGCGAGACGGTCCCGACAAGCACCAGCGCCAGCAGCTGTCTTAAGATCACATCTTTCCAACCTTGCCTCCCCCAGATTACCGAGGCGCTGAAGGCGAGATTGTTGAATACGTGCCTGGCTCCCCAGATAAGGGTGACGATTCCCACGCCCCACGCCAGGGGCCGGTTCTGGGCTGTTGATCGTACCCAGCCCATGATCATATCGGCGCCGGAGGGGGTCACATTGGTGACGATATTGGACATCCGCTCCATCGCGACTTCTGAAGACCCCATCACGGTAGTGAAAATCGAGACCGTGAGCATGGAAAGCGGAAAAAAGGAGAACATGGCAAAAAAGCTTATGGATGCGCTCAGGGTCAAGCAGTTGTCGGCAGCGAAGTTACGAATGCTGTCCTTCAAGACCCTGGCGGTGGTTTTGAGCATTCCCATAATGAGCTCCTGATGGCCCACGAACATCCTTCGTACGGAATAGAGACTCACACAGCTGGCCTTGAGAATCAACCAGAAAGGCCTTTTCCAGCCGCTGTCGCTTGTTCTTGAAATCACCCGGCCTTTATGGTATACTGCAGCCTGTAAAAGAGTGGAAAACTGTCTCTAATCCCAAGAACTGGTTTTCGGATGGAGGTGATGCCGAAAGGAAGGTGCAATTGTGCAGTTTGGCTGGAGACCACAGAGGAAGAGGGAGGATAGCATGAAAAGGCTGGTCTTGGCTTTAGCGATGGTCGCAGTTGTGGTTTGCGCAACGACCGTCAGCGCTCAGATTTATCTTCACTGGAGAAAGTCAAACGCCGACGGGTTCGGGGACGTCAACAACACCGCGGCTGTCTGGTACAGTGATT
>JAUVJV010000370.1 GCA_030592245.1 Candidatus Eiseniibacteriota bacterium | reverse complement strand
GGGGTCAGGTACCGATGTGTGAATTCACCACCCTGGGGTCAGGTACCGATGTGTGAATTTGCAGGTCCCGGGCCGGCTCCGGGGCCAACTCCGGGGGACCGTGCGGTCAGACCGCGGATGTTGAATTCGGAGATGGGTTCGGGTAAGATGAAGAGGGAGGTACGGATGCCAGCCAATCTGACACCGCAGTACTTTGAGGCCGAGCGGCTCTACAAGGAGGCCACTTCACCCCAGGAGAGGATCCATGCGCTGAAGCAGATGTATGCGGTTATCCCCAAGCACAAGGGGACCGAAAAGCTCCAGGCCGACATCAAGCGCAAGATCTCCAAGCTCACCGAGGATATCGACCAGACCAAGAAGGCCGGGCGCCGCCACTCCGACTACGTGAAGCGAGATGGGGCAGGGCAGATCGTGCTGGTCGGCCCCCCCAACGCGGGTAAGAGCAGCCTCATAGACGCCCTGACCCACGCGACGCCCGAGGTGGCTCCCTATCCCTTCACGACCACCAAACCCCTGCCCGCGATGATGCCGTACAAGGACATCCAGATCCAGATGGTGGACATGCCGCCAATAGGCGTGGACTACTACGAGGCCTGGCTTTCCAATGTCATCAGGGACTGTGACATCGTCCTGCTGGTGATCGGCATAGATGACCTCGATCCGGATGGCTCCGCCAAGGCAATAGCCGAACATCTGGAAACTGCCTCTGTCGAGCTTACAGCCGAGGGTGACGCGGCATCGGAGGTTCTCGATTTCCGGGCCATCAAGAAGAAGACCATGCTTGCGCTCAACAAGACCGACCTGGAAGGCGCGGACATAGTCAAAGAGCTCTTGAGTCCGGTGATCGGGGACATCCCGGTCCTCGAGATCTCATGCTCGACAGGCGAAGGCATTGAGGACCTCCGGCAGCGGATCTATGATGCCCTGGCGATTGTGAGAGTCTATACCAAGATCCCCGGCAAGAAGCCCGACATGGATAAGCCCTATGTGGTGGCAAAGGGTACAACCATCATAGAGTTCGCAGCCATCGTCCATAGAGACTTCAAGGCCGGTCTCAAGTTCGCCAGGGTCTGGGGTCACGCCAAGTATGACGGCCTACCTGTTGAGAAGGGATACGTCCTCGACGAAGGCGACGTGGTGGAACTGCACATCTAGCCGGCCGCGCTCAAGTGGCCATGGTCAAGCGGCCGCGCTCAAGTGGCCTCGGTCAAGTGGTCATGATGGAGGCGAGTATCTTCCTTAAGCTTACCGCGTTCTTAAGCGCACACCCGGAGGCATCATTGTTGAAGTATGCGAACACGTCCTTGCCCGAATCCAGAAGCTTCGCCATGGTCTCGGCATAGGAGGTGAGCACTCTCTTTGGATATGAGTCCCCGTACTTCTTGCTGTGCCCGTGAAACCTGAAATAGCTGAAGTTGGCGGTAACATACACGGGACTCTTCTCCTCGAAGTGGTCATGAATGCAGAAAGCCACCTTCCTCCGCGAAAGCAGGTCGGCCATCCCATCATTCAGCCAGCTCCGATGCCTGACCTCGATCACATAGCGCTTGCGGGACGGAAGCAGGTCGAGAAAGTCCTCCAGCCTTGCCGCGTCATACTTCAGGTCGGGGGGAAGCTGAAAAAGCAGAGGGCCCAGCTGCCGCTTGAGCCCGCTTACCCTCTCCAGGAAGAGCGAGAGGGCGGCGTCCACATTCTTAAGCTTCTTCACGTGGGTGATATGCCTGCTGGCCTTTACCGAAAACACGAACTGTGGAGGGGCGTCGGCATGCCATTTCGCGAAAGTTGTCTCGTCGGGAAGATCACGGAAGGTGTTCTTCACCTCAACCGTGTCGAAGTAGCGGCTGTAGTAGCCGAACCAGCTGGGGACGGGAAGGTCCTCCGGGTAAAACACCTTGCGCCAGTGGACATAGCTCCAGCCGGAGGTCCCGATCCTGATGTCGGGAGGCTTACGACGTGATTTTCTTGAAGGCTTCTTCATTGATGATCTCGATTCCGATCTTCCCGGCCTCGGCCAGCTTGGATCCCGGGTCCGCTCCGGCGACCACGTAGTCGACCTTGCTGCTTACTCCGGATGCGACCCTGCCGCCCAAGGCCTCGACCATCTTCCTTGCCTCGCTTCGCTTCAGGTTCTTCATGGTACCGGTAAAGACGAACACCTTTCCGGTGAGCGGTCCTGGCCCTGAGGAGGCGGCCCTCTCATAGGTTACCCCGCGGGCGAGCACCTGCTCTATGACTTGAGCGTTCCTGTCCTGCCTTAAGAAGGTGTAGATGCTTTCAGCGACAATGGGTCCGATCTCCTTGATCTCGATGAGTTCTTCCAGTCCGGCCTTCTCGATGTCCTCGAGAGAGGGGAAGCGCTCTGCCAGGACCCGGGCGACATGTATTCCCACATGCCTTATTCCCAGCGCATACACCAGCCGGCTGAGCGAGGTTTTCTTGCCGTCTTCTATCGAGCGGATGAGGTTGGCGGCGGAGCGCTCGGCAAAGCGCTCCAGCTTCACGAGGTCCTCCTGCCTGAGAGTGTAGATGTCCGCCACCGTCTTGAGCAGGCCCTCGTCTACGAGCTGGTCCACGATCCTCCAGCCCAGGCCATCTATGTCCATCGCGCCCTTGCTCGCAAAGTGGCTGATGGTCCGCTTGACTATCGCGGGACAAGACATATTGCTGCATCGGGATACGGCTTCATCGGGCGCCCTGTGGACATCCGATCCGCACACGGGGCACCTCTCCGGGATCGTGAACTTCTTCTCCCTGCCGGTTCGCTTCTCCTTCAAGACCTCGACAATTTCCGGGATCACATCCCCGGCACGCTGCACCACGACCGTGTCGCCGAGGCGGACGTCCTTCCTGTCTATCTCATCCTGGTTGTGCAGGGTGGCCCGCTCCACTTCCACGCCCCCCACGTTGACCGGGTCCATTATGGCAACCGGGGTGAGGGCTCCGGTGCGACCAACCTGTACGATAATGTCCTTCACCAGGGTGATGGCCTGTTCGGGCTCGAACTTATAGGCGATCGCCCAGCGCGGGCTCCGCGATATCTCTCCCAGCTCGCGCTGCAGTGCAAGGCTATTGACCTTGAGCACGATGCCGTCGA
The DNA here is from genome assembly GCA_030592245.1 of Candidatus Eiseniibacteriota bacterium. Classification (GTDB taxonomy): domain Bacteria; phylum Arandabacterota; class Arandabacteria; order Arandabacterales; family Arandabacteraceae; genus JAUVJV01. Next base: position 166 of record JAUVJV010000370.1, on the reverse strand, counting down.
TCTCGTAATCAAGCTTCTTTCGCTTTGTCTCCAGGCTCTCATGAAAGGTGACGGCCTCATCGATGGTGTTACAGATGCGGGTCTCGGGGTTTACCCTGAGGCCCCAGGCCTTGAAGGCCTCGAGCATGTCGGAGTGGGTCTCGAAGGCGGCGCCCTCGAGCGTTCC